>NZ_JBFRQW010000033.1:0-2138 GCF_041472735.1 Vibrio sp. 10N.261.46.E11 | reverse complement strand
TTATTTGGTACTTAACAAATGATGGTCTCTATAGACCTGATGTTGAGACAAGTAATTCCCCTTTAGTTCAGTTGGTAGAACGGCGGACTGTTAATCCGTATGTCGCAAGTTCAAGTCTTGCAAGGGGAGCCACATTCAAAAAAGCCAAGTCGAGAGACTTGGCTTTTTTTTCGTTTGAATAAAAGTTAACGCTATTCAATAACACATCAGTTCAACATTAAATCTTGATCTTCGAGTAAATAGACTACATTCGCCACCCTCAATAGAGTAATTGCTCTTGCCTCTATTTATTCATTTGACAACGAAAATGTTCTTTTGGGGACTTTTTTTTCTTCGTAAATTTAATCTTCATCATGTTTTGATACCTTTCTGATACCTGCACTACACGACTTAGCTTAAGATTCGTGAATGATACACCATACTTATTATTAGATCGCTGCACGGGGAAATATGAAATTAAAAACGCAAGCTTATTTATTATCAGGCATCATTTTGATTGCCTTGCTCGCACTTACGGCTACAGGTTTATGGACCTTAAGAGTTGCTAGCAACATAGACAACAAAGCTCGCGTGACAGAGCTATTTAAAAGTGCATACAGCATTCTTACTGAAGTCGAAAAAATGGCTATTGATGGCACTCTAGAAGAACAACAAGCCAAACAGCTTGCCACTCGCCTACTGCGCAACAATATCTATAAAGACAATGAATATGTATATGTTGCTGATGAAGATATGACTTTTGTCGCAACACCTTTAGATCCGCAACTACACGGAACCAGCTTTAATGATTTTAAAGATGGCGATGGAAATAGCGTTGGCCAACTTATTCAGCGAGCACTTGGCAATAGAACAGGACAAATCGTCGAATACACCTGGACACAAAAACTCCCCGACGGAAGTATTGAAGAAAAACTGTCCATCGCAGAAAAAACACCTCATTGGGGTTGGGTTGTAGGTACAGGTATCGGCTTCAATGAAGTCAACGCAAGGTTTTGGTCAACAGCACAATGGCAACTGATTTTATGTTTGGCTATTGCTGGTGTCATTCTTTCAAGTTTGATTATCTCAATTAAACGTATGCTATCGCTACTTGGCGGTGAACCCAAAGACGTAAGAGAAGCAGTACAAGCTGTCGCAGAAGGAAAAATCCAAACATCGTTTGAGACTCAAGCTAAGCAAGGCAGTATCTATCACGCTGTACAACAAATGAGTCAATCACTGGCAGAGTTAGTATCAAACCTCAACTCTTCAATGCTAGCGTTAAGAGGCGAATTACAGCGCGTGGAAGATCGTGCAGGTTCTATCGCTCAACTTACTGAAACTCAGCAACAATCAACTGAAATGATCGCAACCGCAATGACTGAGATGGCGTCTTCAGCAAATAATGTTGCCGATTCAGCAGGCGATACAGCTCGTAACACCGACGAGGCTGACAAACAAAGCCAACATACTCAGCTCCTAATCCACAACACAGTAGATAATATTCAAGGCCTAGCAGGACAATTAGGTACAGCCAGTGAAGCTGTCGCTAACCTAGATAACGACGTAAACAATATTGTTAAGGTATTGGACGTTATAGGTGATATCGCAGAGCAAACTAACCTGTTAGCACTTAACGCTGCTATTGAGGCTGCGCGAGCGGGTGAGCAAGGTCGTGGATTTGCAGTAGTAGCAGATGAAGTACGTAATCTTGCTGGTCGAACGCAATCGAGCACCAAAGAGATTCAGTTAATGATCAATAACCTTCAAGAAGGTTCTCGTAACGCCATTCAAACAATGAATGTGTGTGCGGCAACGAGTGAAAGTACGGTAGCAGAGTCTCAGAATGCCTCTGAAGCGCTACAACAGATTGTGATTGCATTAGAGTCCATATCATCAATGAGCCATCAAATCGCAACAGCAGCCGCTGAACAGACCCAGGTAAGCGATGATATATCGAAGCGTATCAATATGATTGAAGAAAGTGGCAACCAACTGAGCGATGTCGTAACGGAAAGCCATAACAGTACTCAAACTCTCGCCTCCCTTTCTAATGAATTAGAAGCTTGGGTTAATAGGTTTGAAGTAAAACACTAAACTCTCTAGAAATTTTTCAAATAAAAAAGCACGTTTTCATACGTAATGCCGATCAGTTAAGT
>NZ_JBFRQW010000032.1:0-116829 GCF_041472735.1 Vibrio sp. 10N.261.46.E11 | reverse complement strand
ATCCGCGATGAACCAAAAAATAGGGGCTTAAAAAACAAAATCATGATTTAAATTCTGTAATAATCCGCATCAAAACTAACCAAAAAGTAGGGAATTATTGACGATTTGGGATTATTTTATGAAATCGCCCACTTTTTGATAACAAATATGTTAGTATCAGCGGCTTTTTTGACGAGCCTCACATTTTTATCCAAATGTGGGAGAAATACATAGGCTTGAAAGAGCCAAATATAGCGAAGAAATAATGTCCAACTTGACGCAAGTCGCCAACGAAAACATCAACGCAGAATCTACTTCTATCAATTTCAATAAAGCTCAATCTTTGGGTGAAAAGCTGGAACTCGGAAACCCAGTTTTTTGGCTAAGTGGCAGTTTTCTGACCCTCTTTGTCATCCTTGCTTTCACCAATACCTCCGTATTGTCCGAACTTGTCAACATCGGCTTTAGTTATTCAACTAAATGGTTCGGTGCTTTTTGGCAAGTCCTACTACTACTTAATTTCATGATCGGTTTGGTGCTTGCACTAAGTCGCACTGGCCACGTTCGTTTAGGGATGCTTTCCTTACCAGAAATGACCACGTTTAAATGGATGTCTATCATCCTGTGTACTCTCCTTGCAGGCGGTGGCGTTTTCTGGGCAGCCGCAGAGCCAATTGCTCACTTTGTTTCAGCTCCACCACTGTATGGCAACGCAGATTCTCAAGCGATGGCATTCAATGCATTATCACAATCTTTCATGCACTGGGGTTTCCTTGCATGGGCTATCTTAGGTGGTCTTTCTTCTATCGTACTTATGCACTTGCACTACGAAAAAGGCCTTCCTCTTAAGCCTCGCACCCTGCTTTACCCAGTACTGGGCGACAAGGCAATCAACAGCTGGATAGGTAACGTCGTTGATGCGTGCAGCATTGTGGCAGTAGCCGCAGGTACAATCGGCCCTATCGGCTTCCTTGGCTTGCAAATCAGCTACGCACTGAGCGAACTGTTTGGAATTTCTGACAGCTTTGCTACCCAAAGCGTCGTTATTCTATTCGCTATTGCCATGTATACGCTGTCGGCATTGAGTGGTCTAAGTAAAGGCATCCAACTGGTTAGCCGTTACAACATCATCTTGTCAGTGTGCCTCATCGTTTACATCCTTCTTGTTGGACCAACCAGCTTTATCATTGATGGTTACCTACAAGGCATCGGTGAAATGGTCGACAACTTCATCCCAATGGCTCTATACCGCCAAGATACGGCGTGGCTAGGTGGCTGGACAGTATTCTTCTGGGGTTGGTTCTTAGGTTATGGCCCAATGATGGCGATCTTCATTGCTCGCATCTCACGTGGCCGAACGATTCGCCAAATGATCGTTTCTATCAGCATCGTTGCACCGCTTGTAACTTGTTTTTGGTTCAGCATAGTTGGTGGTAGTGGCTTAGCGTTTGAATTAGAGAACCCAGGCGTAATATCTAGCGCATTCGAAGGTTTCAACCTTCCTGCTGTACTACTGGCTATTACTTCGCAACTGCCGTTCCCGACTCTGATTGCAATCTTGTTCCTTATCCTAACGACCACGTTCATCGTGACCACAGGTGACTCAATGACCTACACCATCAGTGTAGTAATGACAGGTACAACAGAGCCTAACTCAGCAGTTAGAACATTCTGGGGCGTCATTATGGGTGCAGTAGCTATCGCGCTTATCTCAATGGGCTCTGGCGGTATCTCAGCTCTGCAGTCGTTCATTGTGATTACTGCTGTTCCTGTTTCGTTTATCTTGCTGCCATGTCTATGGCATGCACCTAAGATCGCAAAGCAGATGGCAAGAGATCAAGGCATCGCTTAATACCTAATCCGATTTAGTTTCGGATAGCGTAGAACACTAAAAAGCCACTCAAGTGATTTACCTGAGTGGCTTTGTTGTATCTGTAGCGTTATCTATATCTAAGATACGTTTTCTAGTTTGTTGGAGCTTCATGGTTAAAACACTGTCTAGTCACCAAACCCCATTTTTCGTCCTGATATTGATCTTCCACGTAGTTACCTGATGTGTAGTCATTAACGACCTCTATCCAGAACTTAACTGCATGCTCTGCGCCCAGTACTTGCTTGATCTCCCAACTGCCTTTTAGATGTTCAAACAGTTCACAGATGAACCGTTTTCCTGCTTTGTTTTTACGAAAATAGGGCACAACATAGAAGTCGCAGATCTCAAACTCGTTTGGCACTTTGGTTTCAATGGCTGTTAACGCAGCAGGGACACCATCAATGTAGAGTAAATAGCCCGTTACGGTATCGCCAAGCGTCGGATAAATCTCGAACAAGCCGTACTCGTCAGGCTTATCGCCGATGATTTTTGAAAACTCGGCCGCATAGCCCTGATACAAATTTGCATATACCTGCTGATTGCCACTATACACTGTCACAATGTTCATAAACTGATCTCTGTATTATGTCGCACCACAGTTGCTATGAGCTCATCTTGTCTAAATCTATTCTCGTATTGATCATAGAACAGATAATAAATATCAAACATTCGCTTAAGAAAGTATCGCTTTACGGTAATAATTGGCGTCTTGGTTTTGCCCTTTAAATACAATGTAATTCTCTACATGCGTAACTAAGTCAAAACCGGCCTTGGATAAGATTTTATTTGAGCCGACATTACCCACTAACGCATAGGCATCAACATATTTAAGATTTGTCTGTTCCGTCAAGTAGACTAGAAACTGCTTTACTGCCTTAGACGCAATTCCTTTAGAACCAAAGGAATGACCCACTCGATAGCCTAGCTCACCACTGTGAGCGCTCTGGTCGATATCACGAATGTTGATTCTTCCACAGACTGTGCCATTGGCGTCCTTGATCAACATAGGGATCATCTCTCCGTTTTCATATTCAGTGAGAAAGCCGATGATTTGCTCGGCCACACCTGCATTTGAATAAAAGCGATCATCCCTAGCTGGAACAAATTGCTCAAACCACTCTCTATTTTCAACTTCAAACTCCAATAAAGCACTGACATCGCTTGGGTGAAGTAAGTGTAAAAATACATCCATAAATAATCGCCTACACTTATTTAATATGTCATGTTCAAACCTGATACTAAAATCACAAACAAGCCGAAGCAATTATGCGAGAGCCTTTAAGTCAGTTGGAATAGTGATAGTTGGCAGTGGTTCAAAAATTCCACGAGACTATTTACTAAAACAGCCCAACCAACACGACTGACAACAGTACGCCGCCGATAAAGCTTGGGGCATGAAATGGTCGAGCTTTAGATCTAACATACTCTTTCTCAAGATCTTCTTGGTAAGTTTTGACGGCGAGTTCTTTTACGTAGTTATTTTGCATAATAAGCTCCTTCTCTATGAATAGAAGAAGCTTAATACTTAAAGTTAAGTTGAGGTAAAGTGAAATTTTACATTAATTGTGCATATAAGATTGTTACTCGAGCATGACTCTAAACACATCATTGTTCACACCACCAACATCCACTAACTCTCCCGGCTTCATAAGAAGTAAGGTGTTTAATTGCCGCTTTGAACGTGGTGCTCTATTTTCTCTGATCACTAACATATCAACTAAGTAACCTGAGTTTTGCTTTGATAGTGAGCCCGAGAAAGTAACACTCTCTCTTCTATCGGCTAGAACCGAATTAAATGTTTTATCTTCTAAGACACCCGCCGAGATCGACGTCTCGCCATAAAAAAGCGTGATAGTTGTCGGATCAAGTGTTAGCTCTTGATTAGATGAACACCCCACTATCGCTAGGCACAACAAAAAAATAACTCGAAATTGCATACAATTAATTTTCTTTCTCACATTCTAATTCTATTTTCGGTTCTTGGTACATCGCTTCTATGAGCCCCAACGTAGTTACTCGTAATCAAGTTTAAGCTTCTTTAATCTGGAACTGAATAGGTACCTTTAAAATACTCGATACGCTCTAAAATCATTCTTAGCTTACACTCTTCGATTTGAACCCCGGCCCAAACAGAAGGCGTATACGCTTGACCAATAAATTCACACTCAGCGTCTCTATATTTCAACCAAGCTTGTTGAGCTCTTCGGAAAGGTTCTTCTAGATCGATGTGAAACTCGATTTTTTGCAATTCGGCTTCTTCCTCGACTATTCGCATAATGGCTTCTTGATATGTTTTATCGAGATCGATGTTTGCTACTTTCATTTTCTCTTCGACACACAGATAACCCGCAGTAACCCCTCCACCTTCAACGTTACAAGGATCTTCATCATCAACAGCGAAACAAGATGTAGTAACTAACGCCAGTAAAATTAATGACTTTTTCAAAAGCACCTCCAATACAGTCTAAAATCTGCGATATCTACTCGACAAGCACTAGTTCGAATCACCAGTATTGATCATTTCTTCGGGCTCAGGCTAGCTAAACGTTTAACTAACTATTTCTAACGGTATGAGAGTGTTCGGTACAGCCGACAATTTAACGAAGGAGCAGATCAGATCATCACCGACAATCTGACCGCTTAGTTTGAAGTGGGTTTAATTATGTTTAAGCAATTACATCTTGTGGTGGCGTGCCTTCACAGTTAGAAACGACGGCATCAATTTGGATTAGAGCATTCATAGGAATTTCAGAAACTCCGACTACCGTTCTTGCCGGTAAATCAGCATTAAAGAACGTTGTGTAAATCTCGTTCACCGCGTCAATATCTGAAATATCCTTAAGTTGAATATTAATTTTCACCGTATCGTCCATGCTGTGGTCAACACTTTCAATGATCGCCTTAATATTGTTCAAACATTGTTGAGCTTGTTCTTTTACACCACCAGCAACCACTTGATTTGTTTTCGGGTCTAAAGGTAATTGACCTGAAATATGATTGTAGTGAGAAAAAGCAACAGTATGCGAATAAGGCATGAATGGTGCAGCAACAGTATTATTGGTTTCAATAACCAGTAAGCGAGTGTCTTCTGGTAATTGCGGTGGTGTACCGTCGCCATGTGAAACGGATGTATCAATTTGAATTAAAGCGCCCATTGGTAATTCAGCTGCGTTAACAACGGTACGAGCAGGAACGTAGCTTGGGAAGAATTTAGCACACACTTCATTTACCACTTCCGCATCTGCGATATTTTTTAAGTAGATAGTCGTTTTAACCACATCATTCATGACATGACCGATGCTTTCTAGAATCGCTTTAATGTTTGCTAAACATTGTGACGTTTGCGCTTCGATACCACCATCAACCAACTCACCTGTGGTTACATCGATAGGCAATTGAGCTGAAAGGTTGTTGTAGTGAGAAAAAGCAGCTGTCTGCGTCGATACAGCACTTTGAGGCGCATTATCTGTATTTCTTGATACCTTAACTAGCGCACAAGGTGCTTGTGGTTTAGTACCTTCGCCGTTAGAAATAAGCGCATCCATTTGCACTAGCGCATCGCTGTTTGGTAGTGCAGCAACACCCACAACAGTACGTGTAGGTAGGCTGTTGTTAAAGAAGCTTTTGTAAACTTCATCGATAGCAGCAATATCAGAAATGTTTTTCACGAAAATATTAATCTTTACGACATCATCCATAACATGATCGATGCTTTCAACAATAGCTTTGATATTATTTAAACATTGTACTGCTTGATCTTTAATATCACCAATTACTATTTCTCCCGTTTTAGGGTCAACAGGAAGTTGAGCCGAAAAGTTATTATAATGAGAAAAAGCGACCGTTTGTGTAGATACAGAATTAATTGGTGCATTTTCAGTATTTCTTGAAATTTTAATGATATCGCTACTCATCGGAATTATCCTTTTAATAATATAGGAATACGTATTTATATTTAACAATCGTATTGGAAAGAATGATTAAAGTAGCGCCATGTTAAGTGAATTATTTTAGGGTAAACGTGATACCCGTCAGACTCCAAGGTGACTATAAATCAGCAAGTTACAGGATAATTAGTCATCACACGACTAATTATCCGTCATACTAGGCTTTATCAACTGCTAAATTCTATTTAATTTTAAGTCTATTCAATAATCCTGAATACTCTCTCTGAGAATACGGTGAGTAATTCCCGAATTTTAGATAATATTTGATAGGTTGTTCACAATAAATCAGCCTTATTATCAGAACCATTGAACTACCACAGAAATATCCTGCATAAACTCTTAAGCAATTTAACTAATTATTTTAAAGAGGCTGTTTTATACAAGTAAGTTAATAATATGTTCGATACTCAAATGCCAATAGTCTAACAACACCCATTATTAGATACATATCCTCATATAATTAAACAATTGAGAAGCCTAGGGTAACAGCAGAGAAAGGTGGTTGTGATACTAAGAAGTGGTGCTTTCTAAAATGAAGATGGCGTCAGACGAATTATCGACGCCATAGCTTTCGGGACATAAATATTGAGTAAAAACTAAACCGCTCTTGGGGTGGTATTGAAGTGGCGCTTAAATTCTCGGCTGAATTGGGATGGGCTGGAGTAGCCGACTCGGCGTGCGGCATCGTTGATTCGCAGGCCTTCTAACTGGATCAGCTCTTTGGCTTTGTTGAGCCTTACCTTCTTCAAGTATTGAAGTGGCGATTCAAAGGTGACGTTACGGAAAGCATTATGGAAAGCAGACACACTCATGTTCGCTTCATCGGCTAGCGATTGAACGGTAATGGTTTGGTCATACTCTTCATGTACTTTAGACAGTGCTTTGGCAACACGTGCGTAATGGCCGTCGTGATGGGCGAGATCGAATAACACACGCCCTTCTGAACCGGTTAGGGCGCGGTAGACAATTTCGCTGACCATGGCATCACCCAATATGTTGGCTTCGATGTCGCAATGCAGCATTTTCACCAATCGAGTAAAACTTTCTAGCATTTGCTCTTCCATCGGCGTGGACTCTAAGCCGCTAGAATTCTGTTTGTGCTTATTGCAGTAGCTCTCAAGAAAGCCTTGGTCTTCTAACTTTTTTACCAAGCTGTGCAAACGTTGAGAGTCAATGTTGATAGATAAACCAAGTAATGGTTCGCCATTAACAGGCAAGGCCTCACACTCCAACGGCATTGGCACACCGACTACAAGGTAATCTCCTGCTGCGTAAGTTACTGGGCGTTCGCCAATATAGATGTTCTTTTTACCTTGCCCGAGCATTATGATGCCAGATTGGTAAGTAAAAGGCTGACGCTGATTGCCACCGCTGCTTCTATATAACCACACGCCGTCAATTTCTGTTTCTCTGATCCCTTCGAGATCATCCCAACCTTTGTGTTCAACGTAAGACTGCATTAACTGAGCGAGTGTATTCATAACTGGCGATATTCCATTCAAGGTGCGGAGTGTATTTGCACAAAAGCCCAAAAAGAATAACAAGTTTGTAGAAATAGGCAATTAATTTGGAGAAACTGGCCTTCACCACCCTAAATTCCTGTACTAATATGCAAATATAGAAATTGAGCAACACATCAGAATAAAAAATCTAGCTTTACACAAGGAACCTACAATGCAATTTACTTATGTTAACCCTACAGTCATCCACTTCGGCCAAGGCCAAATCAACGCTATCAGCCAAGCGGTTGATACTTCAAAGAAAGTACTTGTCATCTACGGTGGCGGCTCAATCAAAAGCAATGGTGTTTACGACCAAGTAGTCGCATCTCTTAAAGATCACGCTTGGATTGAGTTTTCTGGTGTTGAAGCAAACCCAACCAAAGAGACGCTAGATAAAGCCGTCGCTCTTGTTAAAGAAGAAAACGTAGAATTCATTATCGCTGTTGGCGGTGGTTCGGTAATCGATGGTTCTAAGTATGTTGCTGCAGCGGCTAAATACGACGGTGACGGTTGGGACATCCTAGCGGGCAAACACCAAGTAACAGAAGCGACGCCAATCGGCGCAGTGCTGACGCTTCCTGCTACAGGGTCTGAATCTAACATGGGTGCAGTAATCACTCGTAAAGCAACTCAAGAAAAATTGGCATTCATGAACCCTGCGGTACAGCCTAAGTTTGCAGTAATGGACCCAGATGTAATGAAGTCTCTACCAGAGCGCCAATTAGTGAATGGTCTGGTTGATGCTTGGGTACACGTATGTGAGCAATACATCACAATGCCAACAGACGCGATGGTTCAAGACGGTTACGCAGAAACTCTGCTGAAAAACCTACTTGTACTGGGTAAGCAATACGACGAGCGTGACAACGACGCATGGCGTGCCAACCTAATGTGGACAGCAAACCAAGCGCTTAACGGCCTGATTGGTACGGGTGTTCCTCAAGATTGGGCAACACACATGATTGGCCATGAGTTCACAGCACTATGGCACGTAGACCACGCGCGTTCTCTTGCGATTGTTCAACCTTCACTACTTCGTAATCAAATCGAAGCGAAGCGTGGCAAGCTAGAGCAAATGGGTCGCAACGTATTTGGCCTAGAAGCGGGGGCTGATTTAGCCGAGCGTACAATCGCGGCAATCGAAGCCTTTTACCACAGCCTAGACGTTCCAACCATGTTCGACGGTTACGAAGCAACGAAAGCGGCAGCAATCGACAACGTTGTTGCTCAACTTGAATCACACGGTTACCTGCAACTTGGCGAAAACCAAGCAATCACGCCAGAGAAAACGCGTGAGATTTTAGAGTCTGCGATTCAATAGCAGTCAAAATTAGAGCAAGGAAAACAAGGTTCTAAAGAAAATCACCATAATCTAAAAATTTATTCCGTGAAACTGAACCAAATTCTTTGCCTTTGCGTATATCCTCAAGCAGCGTCCAAATCAGGCGCTGCTTTTTAATTTGCCCTACAAGATGCTATTAAATTCTCATAAGTCCTTAATTTAATGTGCAATCATATTTCTATATTGTTAAGGTAAACCTGTCTCTTTATTAGGTATGAACAACGATTTGAACAATCTCAAGGAAATGGTTAAGTTTAAGTCACTTAACAAGTGGTATGGTGATTTTCATGCCCTAAGGGATATCGATTTAAAGATTGAACAAGGAGAGATACTGGTGATTTGCGGGCCATCAGGTTCGGGTAAATCAACTTTAATCCGTTGTATCAATCAGCTAGAACCTTTCGAAAGTGGCGAGCTTTGCGTGTTAGAACAAGTACTTCCGAGTAAATTCAACACACCTGGCCAAGTTGGAATGGTGTTTCAGCATTTTCATTTATTCCCCCATCTTACCGTGCTTGAAAACCTGACTCTGTCGCCGATTCGTACGCTGAAAAAAAGCAAACGAGAAGCCGAGAAGCTTGCAATGCACTATCTCGAGCGCGTACACATCGCTGAACAAGCCAACAAATACCCAGTACAACTTTCTGGCGGTCAGCAACAACGTGTAGCTATCGCCCGTTCGCTGTGCATGAAGCCTGAATTACTGCTTTTTGATGAACCGACTTCAGCGCTTGATCCGGAGATGATCAACGAAGTGCTCGACGTGATGGTTGAATTGGCGAGCGAAGGTATCACCATGGTGTGTGTGACCCACGAAATGGGCTTTGCGAAACAAGTGGCCGACCGCGTTATCTTCATGGATGAAGGACAAATTGTGGAATCGAATACGCCACAAGCGCTCTTTGAAAACCCTCAACATGAACGTACTCAAGCGTTCCTAAATCAGATCCTGACTTATTGATGTTGATTCGAATTATTAAACCCGCCCTATCTGCTTTGGTACAGATTGTTGTACTGGTGGCTGCTGTTGTTTGGATTCTCGACTCTGGCGCACAAACCATGGGATACAGCTGGCAATGGGAGCGTGTGCCGGACTATATTGCTTTCTATGAAGATGGTGAATGGTGGCCTGCAGAATTAGTTGAAGGGCTACTGGTTACCATCAATATCTCTCTGATTTCTTTGGTTGCTACGCTGATCATTGGTTTAACGACGGCGCTATTGAGGAACTCAAATTCTGTGGTTGGACGCACCTTAGCCACCAGCTATGTTGAGTTGATTCGTAACACGCCGTTATTAGTACAAATTTATTTGCTCTATTTTGTATTTGGCCCCGTGTTAGGGCTGGATCGCTTTAGCACTGCCGTTTTAGCCTTGGCACTTTTCCAAGGCGCTTACACCGCCGAGATATTTCGTGCCGGTTTAAATGGTATTGCGAGAGGACAATTTGAAGCAGCTCAATCCTTGGGATTATCAAAGACCTATACTTACTGGGATGTGATTCTTCCTCAGGTGGTGCAACGCACCTTGCCACCTTTGACCAATGAAGTGATCTCTCTAATTAAAAACTCTTCGATTGTGAGTGTCATGGCTATTTTCGACCTGACAACCGAAGCCAGAAACATTGTTTCTGAAACCGCGATGCCATTCGAGATTTGGTTCTCTGTGGCGATCATTTATCTTGCTCTTACACTTTCACTTTCTGCCGTTGCTGCTTGGCTTGAGCATAAGCTCGGAGCTAACTGGCGAACACAATAAGGATTTATCAGCATGAAGCTATTTAAAACCGCGATTACAGCCCTACTTGCGCTTGCCGTAAGTTTGCCTGCACTTGCTTCTGAAACGCCTAACCTCGATAAAATCAACGAACGTGGCTCACTGCGCGTTGGTATGTCGACATTTGTTCCTTGGGCGATGCGTAACAAACAAGGCGATCTCGTTGGCTTTGAAATCGACGTGGCGAAACGCCTTGCCGAAGATTCAGGTTGGAAAGTCGAATTTGTACCTACGGCATGGGACGGCATTATCCCTTCTCTATTATCGAAGAAGTTTGATGTGATCATCGGCGGTATGTCTATTACTGAAGCGCGAGCTAAAAGCGTACTGTTCACTGAACCATACTCGCACTCTGGTGTTCAACTGGCTGCTAATAAAGAGCTAGCGGAAGGTTTTACTCAGATCTCTGATTTTGATTCTCGTCGCGTGAAAATTGCTGCTCGTCGTGGTGCGTTCACAGTTCAAGTGGCTCGTGAAACCTTCCCTAAAGCGAAAGTTCTACAGTTCGATGACGATGCTCAAGCATTCCAAGAAGTGTTAAACGGCAACGCGCACGCGGTTATCGCGTCTAGCCCGAAACCAGAACACGAAGCGATCAAAAACGCAGACACGCTATTTATTCCATTTGAAGAGCGTCTATCCAAAGGTAACGAAGCATTTGCAGTTCGCCTGGGTGAAACTGACAAGGCAGAGTTCTTCAACGAATGGATCAAAGCACGTACTGAAGACGGTTGGTTGAAAGAGCGTTACGAGTACTGGTTCTCTACTTTAGATTGGCAAGACCAGATTGCTCAAGGTCAGTAATCTGAAGTTGAGCTCACTTTTTAATATGAGCTAATCTGTCGAATCTAAATCAAGGCAGTGCACTGTTTGCACTGCCTTCTCATCGACGATTTAAGTAGCCTTTTTAAGTAGCTTTATTTGATTCGTCTTAGATCCAAGCAACAACCCAATAATAATTAATGTTTAAACAGGAATGACGTGAGTAGTACTAGCGCATTAACAACACCTAAGCCCAACGTTCATATGAAGCCTTGGTATCAACGCCTTACTCTTTTAGATGGTGTGTTACTCGCTGTCATTTGTGTGTTTGCAGGCTGGCTTTATTATCGCTCTGCTGTTGGTATTAACTACCAGTGGCGCTGGGAAGATGCGTTTACCCTGATTTTTATTCCGCCATCCGAAGGTAACGTCCCGTACTTTTTCCAAGGCTTGATCGCCACACTGCGCTTGAGTGTCTGGAGCATAGTGTTAGCACTCTCTTTTGGCACATTACTTGGCGTCGCAAGGCACTCCAAAATCGCTTTCTTCAGAACGCCTGCACTGATTTTTATCCAGTTGGTTCGAAATATTCCGCCACTGGTGTTTGTCTTCATCTTCTATTTCTTCGTTTCTAACCAACTGATTCCATTACTTGGTTTAGAAAGTATCTTACGTGAGCATAATGGCGAGATTAACGCTGCTCAAGGTTTCCTGTTCGGCCCAGCTAACCTTTGGGAAAACTTAGCGTCTGGTGTTATTTGTATTGGCTTACTCTCTTCTGCTTATATCGCGGAAGTGATTCGAGCGGGTTTAGAAGGTATTCCTAAAGGCCAATGGGAAGCGGCCGATTCGCTTGGCTTATCTGCATTGTCTAAGTATCGATTTGTGGTAGGCCCACAGGTGTTAACTGCCATCACCCCACCATTGGCTGGCCAAGCAATCTCCTTGGTTAAAGACACGTCGATTGTGTCTCTGATTTCGATCCAAGAGATGACGTTTGTTGGTACTGAGATGGCAAACTCTTCAGGTTTGATCTTCGAGATCTGGCTGATTGTTGGCTTCGTATATTTTACTTTGTGCTTTGCACTTTCGCGTCTATTCAAAGTGATTGAGCAGCGTTCTAGCGCCTACCTTAACCATCAGTAACACCATTAATCAAAAGTATCGACTCGCCCGACTATTCATTGCCCTTATCAATTTCACCTGATTGGTTTAAGCTATTGACTAATCAGGATTTATCTCTTCATATTTCTTCTTAGAAACACAGCAAAATACTCGCCTAATCACTATACTTAAAGTATCGAACTGCGTTGATTCTTCTCAAGGACATCACTCAACATGGACAATCATAAAGAAAGAGCTTTTTACGCTGTTGTTGGCGCCTTGGTTGGCGACGCCGCTTCAATGGGGCTGCACTGGCTGTATGACCAAGAGAGAATCTTACACGTAGCGGGTTTTGAGCCAGAGTTTCGCTCACCGAATCAGTTCGATTACCAAGACAAGGGCTACTTTGCGCACCAAGGTAAAACCGCAGGTGAACAATCGCAATACGGTGCTCAGCTCTTGGCGATGGTCGACAGCTTAGTCGACAATAAAGAATACGATGAAGCGAGTTACATCAAACACTTCCGCTTCTGGTTTGATTTTGGTGGCAGTTGGCGAGGTTACATTGATAAAGCCACTCGTATGAGCTTGCTGAACATCCATCAATTAGAACTAGAGAACGCCCCAATTACAGCTTGTGGCGCAGACGACACGCAGCTCCCCGCAGTGTCAAAGATCATTCCATTGGTGGCGTGTACTTACACCTCTCACACCTTACCAGCGATGGTAGAGAGCGCGGTACGAGTGACCAACAACAACGACAAAGCCGTGGAATGGGCGCAAGCCATCACCCTGTTGATTCAAGCAGCGATACAAGGTAATTCACCACTACAGTCGGTAGAAATAGTGCGACAAACTTGCAGCAGATTTATACATGATCAAATCGATGAAGCATTGGCTGAACCTGAGCTTTCAATAACAGATGCCGCGAAGAAGTTCGGATTGCATTGTGAATTGAGTGCCGCGTTTCCACTGTTGATTCGCATCATTGCGGGTGCTCAGAGCTTTAAACAAGCTATTCGAGATAACATCTTATGTGGCGGTGATAGCTGCGGTCGTGCGATTGTGATTGGCGCGGTATTAGCGACTTGCTTCTATGAAGAAGACGGAGCGATTCCAACAGAATGGCTAAACCAAGTCGAACTCAATGGTGGTGTTTTGTCTTTGCCGATTGAGTGATTCCCACAATAACGAACTAAAGTCTGACATAAGACAAGCACACTTCTAGGCCGGAGACTGTCGTTCCTATAAGGTTGGAACACACTGTGACAACTCATTCTTTAGCCAAACCACAAACGGGCTTTCTGGTTCATCGTGCTTGTCATCTTGTGTGAGCAATATGTACTGATGACCGGAAGGCACAAAGCCGAACGGTGCGATTAAGTTGCCTCTATTCAAATCATCAACCACCAATGGATAAGAGCCAAGAGCCGCTCCTAACCCATCAACGGCCGCTTGAAAGCAAAAATAGAAGTGTGCAAAGGTTTGGTTTGAAATAGCTTGCGGCACCATTCGGCTATCAAATTCACTATCTTCGGTGATGGATGCCCAGTGGCTCCAAGCGTTTGGTCGCGTGCTGCTGTGCAGTAATTTTACATCGGCTAACTTGTCTTTGACCTGTTGCCAGTAATCAGGCGAGAACACAGGGCCAACCCACTCTTCAACTAACGGAATCTGTTTATAATGCTCGATTACGTTGAAGTCGTCTCGGCGAATGGCCATATCTAATCCAGTTGCGCCTAATGTCACAGGTCCACCTGCGGTAGACAATCGGACATCAATTCCGGATTCGTTATAGAAATCACCGAGTCGAGGCATTAACCAACGCATGGTCAATGTGGGTTCGCATGAAACCTCCAACGCGTGATGATTCAGCTGATTAAGCTTGTGGACTCCAGTTTCCAAGGCTTGGAACGCTTGCTCTGTGTAACCTTTGAGTAGTTCCCCCTCTTTGGTGAGACACACATTCCTGCCCTGTTTATAGAACAAGGCGTGAGATAAGTGATTTTCCAATACCTTGATCTGCTTACTCACTGCGCCATGTGTGATATTGAGTTTATCCGCCGCATCACTGTAACTGCTCGAATGCGCTGCTATGTGGAAAGTATGAAATGCTTTCAAATGTCTCATGTGTGATTTTTTCTCACAGATAGATGGAGTTCATTTCGATTATAGGCAGCAATAAAAAACCATACAATGCTCGCTCATCAAATATAAAGAGTTGGAGTTATTATGGAGTGGTTAAGCCTAGCAGTATTGGGACTATTGATTGTTATTAGTCCAGGAGCTGATTTCGTTTTAGTTTTGAAAAACAGTGTCAATCAAGGAAGACAAGCAGGGATTTGGACTGCAATAGGTGTGAGTTTAGCGATTTGTGTTCACATCAGTTATTCAATGCTTGGGATCAGTTACTTAATCTCACAGAATGAGCAGCTGTTTGACATGATCAGATACGCAGGTGCAGCCTATCTTATTTATCTAGGGCTAAAAGGTATCTTGAGTGCGGACAACAAGCTTGCACCGATGGAAGATGCAAAACAAAGCACCAATGTTTGGCGCTATTTAGCCCAAGGCTTTTTATGTAACGTGCTCAACCCAAAAACCATGTTGTTCTTCTTGAGCATCTTCAGCCAAGTCATCTCACCTGATGCAGAAAACCAGCATGTCGCACTCGGCTATGGACTTTACATGATCGTTCTTCACGGCTTATGGTTTGGAATTGTCGCTATGCTGTTTACTTCGAATACATTGCAAAAGCATCTATTGAGAGCAAAGAAAAGGCTTAATCAAGCGTGTGGATTTGGCTTAGTGACGTTCGGAGCACTATTGGCGGTTAAGTCTTAAATAGAAGCTAAAACTAATAAACTCAATGATACAGTGTTCCATTGAGTTTATTTACAATTTCCAGCTAAGTTAACCAGTTTTAAGGCAGCTAATACTTTGGAGCCAACGAACGATTAGAGCTGCTGACTCTTGGGAGTTTCTATATTCCACCCTTCACCGATAGTATCTGATACCGCAAGCAGACCCTCAAGGTAAATGGAAACTTCTTCACTTGATTCAACTGTGAAATAAAAGTCCTTCTCAGTTTCCTGAGCAGCAAAGATTAGGTCATCAGTTAAAGTCAATGTGTTGGGTTTAACCATGTACTCACTCGACATTTCGATAGAGTGGTAACGTTTATATCCGTCTACAACGATCCCTCTTGGAACATTGCAGCGTGCTTCTTTAACAACGTAACTACCTGGCTTGATATTATCAAACAATACGTACTCTAGATCTTCGTAGACTGTCATTCTCAACGTCTCCGGTTCTTGAGCGAGTTCATCACCAATCTTTTCGTACATTAGAATCGAAAAAGTATCACACGGATAAACACTACCAACCTTAATGATCTTCGTAGTAATACCAATAGCTCCATCTCCATGAGGAGCAGATAGAGTATTCGACGCATTATGAGGTAACGTCATACAACCCGTTAAGCCAGCTACCAAAGCCATTGGCAGAA
Source organism: Vibrio sp. 10N.261.46.E11 (assembly GCF_041472735.1). NCBI lineage: Bacteria > Pseudomonadati > Pseudomonadota > Gammaproteobacteria > Vibrionales > Vibrionaceae > Vibrio > Vibrio sp. 10N.261.46.E11. The sequence goes on along the minus strand of NZ_JBFRQW010000032.1, from coordinate 101,036 downwards.
AACGTTTCATATAAAGCCTTTATTCTTATCAATGTAATTATTCGGCGACCCTATCATTAAAAATACAGACCGAAAACACAGATTGATAAAATATTGATATGGTTAGCATTATTTTATAATTCAGCTGACAATTCTCATATTTACACGTCATCTGTTGGAAAGATTAAGGCAACTATCTGATGGAGGTACAGGCTAAAGGAATGAGTTAATCTCAATTATTACAAACTATTCACGCCACATATAAACAAACTGATCGTTTTGCGAGGTGATTTCGAAGCCAAACCTTAAATACAACTCCCCAACTCGATTACCTTGTAAATAACACAACGCCACAGGCTTATTGAGTTTGGCTGCTTGAGCTAAGCAATCCATTAAAACTTGGCTACCAATACCTTTGCCATGGTATTCGGGCAGTAGGAAGAACCGACAAAAATAGAAGTGCTCGCCTTTGTCTTGCAACAACACACTACCAATCGCTTTACCCTGATATTCAATGATTTCAGGCCGTTCTTCTGCCCACTCTTCGGCATGTATATCTCGTTGAATCTGCTCGTCCCAGCCAAAAACAGCTTTGATTGGCTCAAATTCAGCCGCCTTTTTTAGCTCGAACAGAAATTCATAATCTGATGACTGAGCGGGTCTTGTCGAATACTTCAAAATATCTCCAACAATAATCAATGAACTATAACTAATGAATCAGAATCACCAGCGGCTTCATTTCCAAAAAACTCGCTCACGATAAGCAAGTGAGAATTGGAAGGTGCCATGCTTCAGTGTTCATGTAGGGTTTAGTTGATAGCGTAGAACTTCGTGTTTATCTTGCTCTGAGTAAAAGGTATTTAAGAACTGCCCACCACACTTCTCAATCACTTTTTGCGAAGCAATATTGCCGTACTCACAGGTAATAATAGCGTTTTCGGTAAGTACGTGACGTTGAACCCAAGACAACATATGACTTGCGATACCTTGTCCTCTCGCTTGTGACAAAGTCTCGTAGCCTATATGGCCGATAACGTCATGAATGTATTCACTGGTGCCATGACGAACTCTTATGACACCAAGGATTTGACCAGAGTCGATACAAAAATACGTAGAAGCAGGCGTCCAACCTTCTGGCAGTTCCTCACCTTTTGAATAAGCGACTCGCCTTTTTAAATACGCATCACTACTGTCAGAAATACCTGTATAAATATCTAACCCATCCTCAGAGCAAGCATTCACATAGCGATGAAAGGCTCTTGAGTGCGAAATATTAGCTTTGACCATGTCCATATAGTTTCGATTCCTAGTTACTGCTCTTTCGGGTTTAGCTATCAAGCCTAAGCTAAGTGCATGGTGTATTCTTGATGCCCTGTATGTTCATCAACTTGTTCACTCACAATAGAGAATCCTTGGGACAAGTAGAACTCAATCGTCGCTTGGTTCTCTTTATACACATTCAATGACAAGTTCAGACATTCAAGCTTCGCGTGTTGGATAAGTTGCTTACCAATACCACTGCCTTGATGTTCTGTACTGACAAAGATCGCCGCTAAGATCCCTTCATAAAGCGAATAAAAGCCACGAACCTCACCGTCTACTTGATACACGTAAGTTGTTGATGCCGGAATATATAGGTCACGCATATTAGCTACTTGCGACTCCCAAAACTCAGGAGCCACAAAGTCATGGGCCTTTATCGAGGCGGTTAACCAAATATCTAAAACAGCTTCAATATCATTTGGGTTGTACTCTCTAATCATCTTAATTCTCAGGCAATTAATATTGTTTAATGGGCTAACCAGTATGCCAAGAAGCGACTTAAACCTATTGAAGATTTACGACAATGTCCCAGTCAGAATTATTGAACGGCAATGATAGATCAATACCATTGGCCGCTATTGCTTCTTAACGTACTTCGCCGTAACAAGCATTTCACCGCCACCATCCAGCTTGCAATCTAACTGGTGATCTTTGCCTTCATTGATTCGTCTGATTACCACTTTAGTGCCGATTTTCAGTACAGAAGAACTGCCTTTGATTTTTAGATCTTTAATGAAGGTAACTTTATCGCCACTTTCCAATACAACGCCATTCACGTCCTTTACACGCGCAGCTTCTCTTTCTAAACGCTCTTCTTCTGGGTTCCATTCGTAGGCACACTCAGGGCAGATTAGGTTGTTTTGGTCTGGGTAGACATATTCAGATTGGCATTGCGGGCAAGGAGGTAGAGACATACGTTAATACTTCATTTAAATAGAATTTGTTCCATTTTAATGACTCTTGTTAGGCTTAGCGAGCATAAATCTAACAAGTTTTACGGAGAGCTAATTGTCGTAAAAAAGATCAGTACCTAAAACGAACAAACACAGCCGCTAAGCTGTGTTTGTTTAAAAAGTTGAGAAGCAGAACGGCTTAACGTTCGACTTTTGGTGAGTAAATCGAGTAAGCGGTGATTTGCCCTGCGACGATTGCCGAGAACATGAATAATGCCGACAAACCGATGCTTGGGATCGGTAAGATAGATTGCTCGAACACCGATTGGCTGGCACTCACTAATACTCGGCTACCCGGAACCAAAATGATGATCCCTTGCACGATATAAATAGAGCCTGTGAGCTCCATCTTCTTGGCAATCCAAGTTCCGTACAGAGTAATAAGAACCGTGGTTACCCAAGTACCCACAACCCAACCACTATCAAAACCGAGGTAGAACGGCCCCCACATGCCAAGAACCGCAACTGGCAAGCCAAGCAAGATGTCTTTAGGGCGCGCATTGAACATCACACCGATAGATACTGAGATCAACACCAAGCCTGATATGTGCATCCACATAGGTACCGCATTGGTATAGTCGATGGAGACTGCTTGTCCCCATATTGCTTCACCAATATTGAGACCCATGATAATCCCAACAAACAGCTTGATCAGCGTTAACGCACTCTGCCCTAGTAAACTAGTACCAGAAACGAGATCGTTAAACGCCAAACACTCTAATGCGTTGGCTATGGATAACCCTGGTACAAACAAGACGATCGAGGCGATACACAACGCCCACACCGGAATCGGCAACCCTGTACTTGCCAAAAATGCCACGAAGATACCCGTTAATAGTGCCGAGATGAATTCAACCGCAATTGCACGACGTGAATGTAAAACTTGCTGACATACCCAAACCATCAAACCCAATAACGCAGAAAAACCGACCGCTTCCAACGTACTGCCCACAAGCATCAGATAAGCTGGCGGGATCGCCATATTTGCAAGTGCAGTCACAAGTTTAGAGTAACCGACTGGCTCTGGCACAGGCTCACTGCTTGGTTGGTTAATGCGAATGATCGTATTGGCCAATAAACTCAAATTGATTGAGGCAGGCTTTTGGCGTTTCAAGATAACGGCGTTGTTATCATCAGGGAACTGATAATTTATCCCCGTTGGGGTCGCCTGAATCATCAAATCAACGCCATGCTTTTTTGCATAGAATTGGGTGTATTTTTCTAGCTTGTATGGAGCACAACCACTGCGGTGAAGAGTGTCACCAATTTCAACAATTTTGTTAATTCGGTACTGAGAAGGCATGGGAATTTTAGGCGAGACAAAATGTGCGGCAAATGTATCAAACGATAGACGTAATGACGAGAGTTTTGCATGAATTATCAACTAAATTAGTTACTTTTTTCTTCGAACGCTTTGAGGAGCCTATAACTCCACCCGCCTCGGATTCGCTTGATGAATGCTTTGACAGACTGGCAAGTTAAAATCATGCATCCAGATTGTTATTAATGGACATCAAAATACAAATGGAAATCAGTTTATGTTAACAGTCAAATTGCCTGTATTTATGTTTATTTTATGATGAGGCAACGTCACTAAAGTAGGTTTACACATCAAACTGAGCTTGTCTCACAAATAACGGGGATTTTTTGGTGTTTCTCTCCCAACGTTTTAGCGAGAGTTTAGTCACATTTTATTCACTCTTGAAACACCATATATGATTGAAAAACTAGCGTAGTGGTGGTTATGCGAGCACTTAGAATAAAAATGAAAGAAAAAGGTTTCGTTTTCAGTTAGATGTGGCATTATCAAACTCGTTAAGACGATGTGCGTACATCGTATAATGGCTATTACCTCAGCCTTCCAAGCTGATGATGCGGGTTCGATTCCCGCTGTACGCTCCAGTCTTCTTGATGCTTCAGTCTTACTCTTAAGACAGTGTGCGTGCATCGTATAATGGCTATTACCTCAGCCTTCCAAGCTGATGATGCGGGTTCGATTCCCGCTGCACGCTCCAATTCCTCTTTATGTTTCATTACGTGTTTTCTTCCAGCGATACCCTATTCAAAAAACTTCTCCACGCGTTAAATCTATAAGCATTAATCCATATAGCTTAAACCCATTTTGTTAAGTCTAACCAACCAACGCTAATTAAGCAGCTAGCGCTATTAACTCCTTAAATCGCTTCGAATTTCTTAAACCTTTTCCATCACATATTGCAGTCTAGCTTTTAACGATTTTCAAAATTGTTCAAATTTAATAATCTTGGTCAATATCCGAAAAAACAGTTGTGTTAATGTGCGCGCATTAGCAACAACCAAAAATAATTAAAAATGTTTAAAAACAATGAGTTAACAATAAACATCGAAGCAATCAATGTCGCACTGTCAAAAGTCGAAAATGCGAATAAAATTCAGCTTAATACGTTGAAAGGTTATGTGAGCAGCGAACCTGAACAGGCCGTGCTTGCGTTTCGTTCTTTAAATGAAGTGGACTCGATCGACGACAAACTGAAAAAGATCATGTCAGAGTTACCGCACCTGAGCGGCGAAGCACACCACCTGCTTGAAACTTCTATCTTGCTACAGTGATTCTAGCTATAGATAAGCCTCAGCCAATACAAGTTAGTTCATGTATTCCTGGACAGGTTGAGACTTATCTTTAACTGAACACAGCATTTAATCAATGACTTAGCGGTCACACAAAGCTGTACTGATTGGTTGAAATGAATAGGTGATGTAAGGCCCTCGGATTACTCCCAAAAGTTCCACCACTTTTTGCTGTTTTCTTCACGCTGCTGTTGGCCTTTTTCTGACCCTTTTCCTTCTTCTTTACGCTCTTGTTCCGCTTTCTTGTCTTTCTGCTTTTCTAATCCCGACTTTTCTTCGTCATTATCCATATCATCTTTAAGCTTTTCTTTCTTATCTTTGAGCTTTTCTTTACTTTCTTCGAGTGCTTCTTTTTCGTCTTCTAAATCATCAAGCTCTTTATCTAACTTCTTCTTGTCTTTCTTATTCTTACTTTTCTTCGCTTTCTTCTTTTTCTCTTCGATCATCGAATCAAGCTGCTTCTCACGATCATCAATTTCACCTTCAACTTTTTTTGCCTCAGCGAATGTTTTTACTTCTTCTAAATCGGGCTTACCTTTGCCTGCCCATTCAGGTTTAGCAGCAACACTGTGAGTCGACCAAGCTAATAAAGCACTTGATACTGCAAGCACTAGAACTGTCTTATTCATCCTTAAACTCCTATTCCTTTAGTCTTTTAAACCTAATACCTAAATAACACTAAAACAAGGTAGCCATACCTAGCAGTCATCTCTTTGAGCTAGATATGGCATCTGTATCACCTTATAACGTTAACGCTTTTATCATACCCGCTTCCGCATGCCCTGGGATATTGCACGCAAACTCTACCTTATTGTCACCATGGAAATGCCACAGCAGCTGCTTCGCTTTACCAGGCTTAACCGTGACTGTACTGCCCGAGTCATGAGCGTGATTACCCATATTTTTCATCATTTCACGGTGCTCTAATTGCTCTGAGGCAGAACCAATCGAAAATTCGTGGTCAATCTTGCCTGTATTCATCACCACAAACTGAACTACGTCATTAGGCTCAATATCGACCTTGTTCTTAAAGGTGATTTTCATATCGTCACTTAGCAGAACATGAACCACTTTATCCGGCTTTGCGCCTGTCGCAGGCATACCCACTTCAGACATACCTTCCATATTCATCATCGAATGGTCCATCTTTCCATCCTTCATCATGCTGTGATCCATTTTTCCACTCTCCATCATCGAGTGATCCATATTTGAGTGGTCCATTTCAGCAAAAGCCGTTGCAGTAGTTAATGTCAGTGCAATCGCAATAAGTGTCTTTTTCATGATCGTTCCTTAGAATAATTCAGTTATTTATTTGTTAGTTTCACATGTTCATGTGGTACGCCCTTACTCACTCTGTTTTGATAAGTAAGGGCTAGTAATCAATACGTTATTTGTTTGTCTCGTTTTGGCTGTGCGTAATCTCACGCTGCTTCCAAAGTTTAAAGATCGCAGGTAGCACCAATAACGTGAGCAATAACGCAGACGCCATTCCGCCAATCATCGGCGCGGCAATTCGTTGCATCACTTCCGAACCAGTACCCTCGCCATACATGATTGGAATTAGGCCAATGATCACCGTAAGAACCGTCATCATTACTGGACGAACACGAAGCCCTGCGCCCTCACGAATGGCATCCGTTAGGTCAGCTTGTTGAAGTGTTTGTTGGTTCTCCTCTGCATCGAGCTTTTTGTAGTGCCACGCTTGATTGAGATAAACCAACATGATCACTCCGATTTCAACCGCAACCCCCGCAAGGGCAATAAAGCCAACGCCGACCGCGATAGAGAAGTTGTAATTGAGGTAATGCATCAACCACAAACCACCCACCATAGCCAAAGGAAGCGTTGCCATGATCATCATCACTTCACCGACCCGTCGGAAGCTCAGGTAAAGCAACAGCATGATGATGGCGATGGTGATAGGCACAACGACACTCAAACGCTCCTTCGCACGCTCCATGTATTCGTATTGACCAGACCAAGCGAGCGAGTAACCCGCCGGTAATACAACTTGTTCGGCAACGACTTTTTGCGCTTCAGCCACGTAAGAACCTAAGTCACGACCATCAATGTCCACGAACACCCAACCGTTAGGGCGTGCGTTCTCCGTTTTGATCATCGGTGGGCCATCTTCATAACGAATATCCGCGACATCAGACAGTGCAATACGAGCTCCGTTTGGTGTCACCAATGGCAAGTTCTGCAACTTAACGACAGAATCACGATAGCTTTGTGGGTAACGGACATTGATTGGATAACGCTCTAGCCCCTCAACGGTTTCACCCACGTTCATGCCACCAACCGCAGTCGAGATAACCTGTTGCACTTCTTTAATGCTCAAGCCATATCGCGCAGCCGAGCGACGTTTAATGTCTATCGTCACATAACGACCGCCCGCAACACGCTCGGCGTAGACAGAAGCCGTACCACTGACACCATTTAAGATAGGTTCAAGCTGAGAGCCAATTTTCTCGATAACGTTAAGATCAGGCCCCGCTATCTTTATTCCGATTGGCGTTTTGATACCGGTCGCTAGCATGTCGATACGAGTCTTGATTGGCATAACCCACGCGTTCGTTAAACCGGGAAACTGAATCAGATCATCGAACTCTTTTCGTAACGACTCAGTAGTGACACCGTCACGCCATTCATCTCTTGGTTTAAGCTGAATAACCGTTTCAATCATGGTCAGTGGCGCAGGATCGGTTGCTGTCTCTGCTCGGCCAATTTTGCCCCACGTGGTTTCGACTTCTGGAATGGTTTTGATGAGCTTGTTGGTTTGTTGCAACAACTCACGAGCCTTACCTATTGAGATACCCGGATACGTGGTTGGCATGTACATCAAATCCCCTTCGTCCAAAGGAGGGATGAATTCACTACCAAGCTTACTGGTTGGGTAATAAGCAGACGCCATTAAGCCAAGTGCGATAACAATCATCACCTTTGGATATTTTAGGCTGAGGTTTAGAAGCGGTTTGTACATCGCCACTAGGCTACGGTTTACTGGGTTTTTATGTTCAGGTAGCACGTTACCGCGAATGAAATAACCCATTAACACAGGTACCAGCGTTATTGCCAAACCGGCTGCAGCCGCCATTGCATACGTCTTCGTAAATGCAAGTGGCGAGAACATCTTGCCTTCTTGCCCTTCTAGCGCGAACACAGGCACAAAGCTCAAGGTAATGATAATCAGAGAGAAGAACAGCGGTGCACCAACTTCTTCTGCTGCCTTACCAATCACCTGCCAACGGTTTTTGTCAGTGAGCGGAGTCCGTTCAATGTGTTTATGAACGTTCTCAATCATCACGATGGCTCCATCTACCATGGCGCCAATCGCAATCGCTATTCCGCCAAGAGACATGATGTTGGCGTTAATACCCTGCCAATGCATCACAATGAATGCACCCAAGATACCGACAGGCAGACTTAGTGCGATAACCAACGACGAGCGGATATGGAACAAGAACAGCGCACACACGACGGCGACCACGATGAACTCTTCAGCCAGTTTCTTCCATAGGTTTTCAACGGCTGAATCAATCAAAGTAGAGCGGTCATAAGTCGCGACAATCTCGACACCATCAGGTAAGCCGGCTTGCAGCTCAGCGAGTTTGGATTTAACCGAGTCGATCACTTCACTGGCATTTTCACCAAAGCGCATCACGATAACGCCGCCAACAGCTTCGCCCTCACCATTGAGTTCAGAGATACCGCGACGCATCTGTGGGCCAAGGTTAATATCGGCAATATCACCCAATAACAGTGGAGTACCTTTGTCGGTCACTTTTAACGGCAGAGATTGAATGTCTTCGATGCTTGTCAGGTAACCCGTAGTGCGAACCATATGTTCGGCTTCGGCAATCTCGACAACAGACGCACCGGTTTCTTGATTACCATCCTGGATTGCCTTGTTGATTTGCTGAAGCGTTAGGTCGTAAGCACGTAACTTGGCAGGATCTATCTGAACCTGATACTGCTTCACCATGCCGCCAACAGTCGCCACTTCAGATACGCCCTCAACGGTTTGCAGCTCATACTTCAAGAACCAATCTTGCAGGCTACGAAGATCCGCTAAGTCATGCTGACCGGTTTTATCTTGCAACACGTAACTGTAAACCCAGCCCACACCGGTTGCATCTGGCCCTAGTGTTGGCTTGGCACTCGATGGTAAGTTAGGTGCTACTTGGCTTAAGTACTCCAACACGCGTGAACGCGCCCAATACATATCGGTATCGTCATTAAAGATGATATAGACATACGAATCGCCAAAGAACGAATAGCCACGAACCGTCTCTGCACCCGGAACGGCTAACATCGCCGTTGTGAGCGGATAGGTCACCTGATCTTCAACTACTTGAGGTGCTTGCCCCGGATAGCTTGTTTTAATGATCACCTGAACATCAGAAAGATCTGGAATAGCATCAACGGGCGTATTTTTAACGCTGTATAAGCCGCCAAATACGATGGCTACAGTGGCAACCAGCACTAAGAAGCGGTTGCTAATAGACCAGCGAATGATTGCATTGATCATAGTTCGTCCTCACCCGTGCTATTCGTCGATTCGAGAGATTTGAGCACATAATCAGAACCTTGCTTCGCCACTAGAAACCGAATGGTTTGACCCTCGGCAAACTCAGATAAATCAAGGTCATCACTGGCTTGGAAATTCATTTCACCCGCTTTCCAATCCCATTCAGGCACTGGCTTGTGATTTACCGTGATCATTCCGAAGTCTGCCATCAGCATGGTGATGTCTCCCTTCACCCACACTTCGCCCGCCATTTGATGTTTGCTCACCTTATAATCCACAACCTCGTACTGCCCTGACTCTGTCTTTCTCATCTCAAAGTCAATTGCCTTACCACGTTGCACATCACTCATGTCCAAGCCTTCCGCAAAGGTGAAATTCATCACCATGCCCGGCCAATCCCATTCAGGTACAGGTTGGTGATTGATGGTCGCCATACGACTGCCTTGCATCACATCTGCAATTTCACCTTTTGCCCAAACTGTTTCGGCTTGCTCTTCAACGCCATTGATTCGCGACAAATCAGCGGATTGGCTAGATTCAGAATCCAACATGAAGTGCGCAGAGGTGACAATGTGTTCACCTTGTTCAAGCCCTTGCAACACCTCGATCTTCTCGCCAGCTTCACGACCTACTTCAATGCGTGCTGAACGGTATTTTCCCTCACCTTCGGACAACACCACTCGAGTCATTCCACCTGAATGGATAACCGATGATCTTGGTATGGTAAGTACGGCATCATCACTGATTGGCTTCAACGCAATATTGGCGAACATGTTCGGTTTGAGTTCGCCATTAGGATTCGAGAACTTCAAACGAACGCGTAAAGTTCGAGTTTTCGGGTCTAGGATTGGGTAGACATAATCAACGTTGCCCTGCCACTCCTTACCGGGAATCGCATCCAGTGTCATCTCTGCATTACTGCCTGATGAGATCCAGTGCGCTTGACGCTCAAACACCTCAGCATCAACCCATACTTCGCCTAATGGGCCCGCACTGATTACCGCTTGTGCAGGTGAAAGGTAACCACCTTCTCGGATGTTCAAACTCGCGATAACACCATCGGCCGGCGCTTTGATTTCAATGGTTTGCGAGGCTTTACCTCGGTGAGTGATCGAACGAATCTGAGCTTTATCGACACCCAAGGTGATCAAGCGCTCGGTGGAACCTTTTATCAATCCTTTGCGACCCGTTTTGTACGCACTAAGTAACTCTTCTTGTGCCTTAACCAACTCTGGAGAATAAAGTGTGAACAGCACATCGCCCTTATTTAACTTTTCGCCCACCGCGTTGATGTAGAGTTTTTCCACCCATCCAGAAACACGCACGTTGGTTTGCCATAGTGCACTTTCATCGAATGCCACGTAGCCAACAGTTTCAATGCGCGGTGATAGCGCTTCTCTTGTTACTTGTGCGGTTTTCACGCCAAGGTTATTTTCTACCGATGGGTCGATAAATACGGTTCCTGCCTTGTCTTCTCCCGCACTTGAATCATCAGCATAAACAGGGATTAAATCCATCCCCATAGGTGACTGACCTGGTTTATCACGCTGATAGTTTGGGTCCATTGGCGCAACCCAATACAAAGGTTCGTCACTGGTTTCTGTGCTAGTTGCCATTGCTGACATGTCGTGTGCTGGATTAATTAGAAAATGGTTCACACCAAAACCTAATGCACCACCGACCAATAAAGCGATAGTCGCTACTTTTACTGAATTCATTGTCTATTCCCTTATTGATTGGCTGTGTGTTTAGTTGCGCTTGAATTGAGTTGTGGTTGGTTTACTTGGTATTCAAAACCACTGACTAACGCGGCTAGCTTGCTGTTAACGATGTTGAGGTCGGTAATCAAACGCTGTTGTTCTAACTTCAGAGCAAGTTCATCCGCCGTTGCTGCAATAACGTCATTAAATTGCGCGGTATTGTTTTGATAACCTCTTTCCACCGCACTAATACGAGCGGCAGTTTGAGGAAGCAAGGACGTTTGATAGCGTTCTAATCGCTGGATCAGGTTTGATCTGTCCACCAGCAATGCGTTCACTTGCGCGTTCATTTGGGAAAGTAAGGTGTCTTTTTGAGATTTAGCTGCGCCAACTTGGTACTGAGCCGCAGACAAGTTCTTGTCTTGTCGGTTGCCCGTAAACAGAGGGATATCGACTGTTAGATAAGCGCTCACAAGATCAGAAGCAGGTTCGCCAGCCATGTTGTTCGCTTGTCGGTGGGCATACATCACTTCCACACCAAACTGAGGTGTATACGCTTGCTCAGCTAGCTCTACTTGAGTTTGATTAGATGAGATAGTCGCATCTGTGATCTTAACGAGCGGATGATCCATCAACAGTTGATAGTGCTTGGTTGAATCGCGGTTAGTCGCCAGCTTGCTCTCCAAGCTTGTCCAATCAATTTGATTGTTTGCATTAAGTACGCCCTGAGAATCAAGAACCTGAGAGCCTAGCCAATCAGAACCGAGCCACTCAGACAGCTGAGAGATTAGACGGCGTTGAACTTGCTGATTAGCTTGCAGTTTCTCATCAAGCTTACTGACTTGAAGCTGAGCATTAAGCAGATCTTGTGCTTCACTTTTACCAATCGAGTAATTGGTCTGCACATAGTTTTCTAGCTCAACCAACAAGCGTCGATTTTCACGCATCACACCTTCAGCGACTTGCTGATAACCCAATTCAAGCCATAACTGCGTCATGCTGTTAGCAACGGTAAGTTCGCGAGCCTGCACTTGAAGAGCTAACCCATCCGCTTGCTGACCGGCTTTTTTCTGCTGAAGATCGAGTGTATTGCCACGCTCAAATTGCTGCATTAGACCGACCGAAATATTGGTCATTGGGTCTTCATCAAACTGGAAGCTATCGACTGGCAGTCCACCAAATCCGACTTTCAATTTCGGATCCATTAAGGTTGCGCTCGCAATACCGGTTTCACGCATCGCTTGCGACTGAGCAAAGTACTGTTTGCGATTGCTGTCTTGGCTCAATGCTATCTCAATCAACGTATTGAGTTGCTGCGTTGAGCTTGCTTGGTCATGTGCTGAAATGTGTTGAGCATTTGAAGCTGACGCCGTGGTAGCCGCGAGCGTAGCACTTGAAAACAAGGTCATAGGCAAGGCAGCAGCAACCACTAAGCTCGTGTTCATGATAAACACAGAGGTTGTTGGTTTCATATTCACAATGAATGTCCATATCTAGCGCTAATTAGCGCATAAAAAAGATCGGCGTATCAGATTTATTGCTCTGATATCGCTAGGTTTTTAGATATAGATTTATGCGGTAGGTGGGCGTAACAATGACTGAGCGCGTGTGACTTTTTGGCCAATAGTGACCGATTGAAAACGAGCTAATGAAAAGGAAAATTGATTAACGGCTTGAACAGCCTGAATTGGATAGGAAGCAGTAGAACAAACAGAGATACAACAATTATGAATAGAATCCGAACCGCCTAGGCAGTGCGTACCCATCATATTGTCATCGTGAGAGCTAATTGAAGAAGAATGTGCAGTTGTTACTTCATCATCGGAAACGGTCATTTCAGTATGACCCTGCTGACTGGAATGATGAGGCATTGTGGCATGTGCAGCATGCTCACCACCTGCATCACCAGTTGCTACGCTAATGTCGCAACCCGTTGTCATGTTAGACAGATCTGATACCGCATTCGATGATTCACTATGATGGCAATCTGACTGAGGTGAGCCCATCTGAGCCATCATTACGTCGGCCATCAGAGCCGATGAACTTGAGGCATAGCTCGACACCAACATCGCGATGATGCTGAAAACAGTAATCCAAGTTGTTCGGAGTGTGTTTGTCATAGCTAACCTTTAAATTTATACGGTAACTATAAAGGTTACCCTTAGGGTAAGGTCAATATAATTCTTTGTACATCTGTATGATAGACCAGAAAAGGTTCTATTACCTTTTTGCATTAAATTGAGAGAATTGTTTGATTTGAGGAAATTTTCTTTAAAAATTATCCAATTAGCTAGCGAAACCTCTATCTGTGTATTTTACTTAAAATAGTGCAACCACGATTCACGGATGATACAAATGGCTAACAAAAAAAACGTCGAAGCAAACAAGAAAAATTCAGAAACCAAAAATGAGAAAAGTAACGAGCTAGAACAACAGAAACCAACAAAAAAAAAGAAGCTCAGACTGCATTCACACCTAAAAGTTAATATCCCACTTTTTCAATCACTCATGATGATTTTGCCATCATTGGCTAAACACGGAGCTGCAGAGGGTATAGACAATTCCAGCGGGGCTGTAGATCAAGTAACCGCAAATAGCGTGACAGAAAAATATGTCACCGATGACCATACACAAGCTGACTCATCAGCGGTTACTCATCAAGAGGCTCAAACGAGTGACAGCGACGTAAACTCCACCTTAAATGCAAGTCATGCCCCCCATGGTTCGAGCTCTCACTTGGTTCCTTCTCATCATTTGTCGACGCTTTCTCACCCGCAAATCCATTACATTCCTTCGGTATCGATGCCGACTATCTCCTCAGGAAATAACGGTCAGCCGACTCATTCGAATGCGCCTACGACGCCCGCTTTACCCGTCACCTTTATGCCAGAAGTCATAAAAGGTACCTACGGAGAGCTTCATGTTGATGCAAATGGTCAATACACATTCGTATTGAATCCAAATTCTCCTCAATACATCCTGTTAAACCAACACCAACCAGGTACTGATCATTTTGCGTTACATCTATCTAATGGCTCGAGCATCATTGTTCAGATACCGGTAACAGGTAAGCAAGACACGCCAAATATTTCTGGAGATCTAACAGGTGTAGTAACAGAAGATCATAATATTGATTCACAAGGCTTGTTACATGCGAACGGCAAAATTGATGTTATAGACCCTGACCAAAGTGAAAGTTCGGTTACGCCAGAAGTTATCTCAGGTAAATATGGTTCATTGACTATCGATGCTGATGGACATTGGCAGTATCAAGTTGATAACTCTCTTTCGAATGTTCAAGCGTTAACCGCAGCCACTTCATTGCACGAAAGCTTCACTATTCATACCAAAGATGGCACTCCACAAACCATTGATATGACAATTGGCGGGAACGACGACAATGCCGTGATTACGGGTGTGGATGCAGGAGCAGTAACAGAAGATTTAACGACACAAGTCCAAGGACAGCTTTCGGTAACGGACTCTGATCTTGGAGAAGACCACTTTCAAGCCTCACAAGTGACTAGCAATTTCGGTACGCTAAGCATCACAAAAGACGGTGCTTGGACATACAATTTAGATAACAATAACCCTGTAGTTCAAGGGCTTGGCCAAGGTTCGACTGCGACAGACATCGTCACTGTTCATTCTGCCGATGGCACAGCACATCAAGTTATGGTCACGATCAATGGCACTAATGACAAAGCCACTGTCAGCAGTGCGACCGTTGCCATAGATGAAACTGACAAAGTAGTAACAACTTCAGGTACCTTAACCAGCACCGACATTGATAACCCAGACAACATATTCACGCCGGATTCTATTTCAGGCACCAACGGTGACCTGACTATTGATGCCAATGGTCATTGGACATTCACCGCCAACAGCGCGTTTAACCAATTAAACGTCGGCGATAAAGTTGAAGAGACCTTCACTGTCTCGTCTATTGATGGCACACCGTCGACCATCAAGGTGACGATTAACGGCACTAACGACGCGGCAGTGATATCGGGCACCGACACTGGAGATGTGCACGAAGGTCATACTTATACTGAGCCAGACGGCCATATGACGGGCGGCAGCGTAGATGATCGCTCTCCAGATCATATGCATGGCAATATTGGTAAATTGTCGAATGATTTAATTCACACTGAAGGCCAACTTATTATCACTGATGCCGATAAAGGCGAGAGTCATGTCGCTACTGGCACTTATCAAGGGCATTATGGCCATATCATCATGTTACCAAGCGGTGAGTGGAACTATTACGCCTCAATTGGGCAAAATAGCACAGGCCGTAAGATCGATCGTTTAGGGCAAGGTGAAACGTTAACCGATACGGTCACTATCAAATCTGCAGATGGTACCCGTCATGATATTAATATTACGATTCATGGTGATAATGACAGCCCTTACACTTCATCTGAGGTCGTTTTAGTGAATGGCGACGAAGATAAAGCGATCATATTGACTGCAGCGCAATTATTGCAAAATACCGTGGATGTGGATGCGAATGATAGAGGTCAGCTAAGCATTGAAAATTTACAGGCAAATCATGGCGCAATAACGGTTAATCCCAACGGTACTTTTACTTTCACGCCGAGTAAAGACTACAACGGCCAAGTACATTTCAGTTATGACGTTAAAGATGCTCACGGTGGCGTAACTCATACAGGAGCAACAACCACGCTAGTCGCTGTGAACGATAACCCAGATGTGCAGCCAATTACCGATAGCGTCACCGAAGACACAGATTCTCATCACACTGTGGACTTACTGGGCTCCGCAAAAGATGTGGATGGAGACCCATTATCCGTGAACCATATTCAGGTCACTTTTGAAGGGCATACGGGCCCACTTCCTGTTGGCGTTAGTATCGCTCCAGATGGCCATACCTTAATCATTGATAGCCATAGCTCGGCATTCCAACATTTAAGCGCAGGTGAAAAGTCGGACATCACGATTCAATATACGGTGGCCGATAATCATGGAGGACAAACACCTGCAACTGCGACCATCACCATGATTGGCGCAGACGACAAAGCACAACTTCAATCTTCCACCATTGATATTACAGAAGGCCAAGCGTTACATACCTTCAACAGTTTAAGTTTTATCAATGGACAAATTGGATTGGTCGATCCAGACACTCATGATAAAACGGCGTTTGTACACAGTACGAGCGCGGGCAATCAAGGTTATGGTCGACTCTCAATGTGGCCAGACGGCCACTATACGTTCAGCCTTGATTGGGCAAGAAACCACTACGCTGATGATAAAATCGCGGCACTTAAGCAAAATGAAACGCTTACCGATCAATATCAAATCCAGACAAGCGATGGTCAAACCAAGCTCATCACAATAACCATACACGGTGAAGATAGCGGAGCTCGTATCGATGTACTGATGCCTCATTCATTACCAGCAAGTCAGCATATCTATGAAGAACACTTTGTCCCCGCAAGTCAAACTCATCTCTATGCTGGCGGTCGTTTAAAAGTCATCGACCCTGACCATGATGATGCTTATTTGCAACCAGAAACCATTCAAACCGCTCATCATGGCGAATTCAGAATCAACGCCAATGGTGGCTGGAATTATAAAATCGATAATTCTATCGATGAGGTTCAACACCTCGGTGCTGGGGAATCATTCACTGAGACACACACGGTTCACTCCAAAGATGGAACAGCAAGTCAACTGCTTACCGTGACGGTTCATGGTACCAATGATATACCCACCGTATCAGCAGAAGTGAAGCTCGCTCCCGGTGTCGAAGATACCGATATTCAACTGACCACATCGGAACTCCTAAGCCATGCTACCGATATTGACCACAACGATATTGGCCAACTCAGCGTCGCTAATTTAGTCGCGGATCATGGTTCCATTGTCGACAACAAAGATGGCACCTTCACGTTCCACCCAACGAAAAACTACAACGGTGATGTACATTTTAGCTATGACGTTAAAGATCCGCATGGTGGTATTACCCACACAGGCGCTAGCACATCACTGGCTGCTGTTGATGACAAAGCTATCATATCGGGCTTAGACACTGGAGATATTAACGAAAGTAGCAGACCTGACCGCTCTCCCGATCATGCACATTCAGGCATGGGGGAAATTACCAATGATCTTTTATATGTTGATGGAAAGCTCAATATTATAGACGGCGACAGTGGGGAAAATACCTTTGATAGCAAAGGTTTAGGTTATGCTTATCACGGTCAATATGGCAATCTCATGTTACTCAAAGATGGCACTTGGCATTATAATATTGAAGTAGGTCAACAAGCTTCAGGTGTTGGCAGAGCAATTGATAAATTAGGGGAGGGAGAATCATTAACTGATACCATCACTGTCTACTCAAAAGACGGCACAGCGCATGATATTGTGATTACCATTCATGGTGATAACGATAAACCTTATTGCTCATCGGAAGTTCACCTAAATTCAGGCAAAGAAGATACTGTTCAAGTACTCACGCTGGCTCAATTATTACAAAACACTGTAGATGTAGATGCTAATGATTTAGGCAAGCTCACCATTGAAAACCTACATACCGATCATGGCTCAATTGCCTCAAACCCTGATGGCAGCTTTGCGTTTACCCCAGAGAAAAACTACAACGGTGACGTCCATTTTAGCTATGACGTTAAAGACGCGCATGGCGGTATCACGCACACGGGAGCGAGCACGACCTTATCTGCGGTTAATGATGCAGGTGTGATCACAGGAGATAAATCAGGAACTGTCAGTGAAGATAGGCATGTCCAAGGTGATGCCCAACATACGATTTATACCGTTGGTGTGCTTGATGTCACCGATCCCGATGCGGGAGAGAATCATTTCCATGAAAACCATAATGTGCATGCGCTGCATGACCCATTTGGCGGCTCTTTCACCATCGGAAAAGCGGGCGATTGGAGTTACTCCGTTCCTAATTCCAACGTACAGCACCTTGCTAAGGATCAAGTTGAGACAGTGCAATACGAAGTGCTCACACAGGGCGGGGATAAACACATTGTTACCGTGAGTATCCACGGCACCAACGATGCGCCAACACTTTCAGTCACGCAGACTACGCCAACAACAGGTACCTTGACAGAAACGGATGTTGATGTAAAAGACACCCATTCTTTCTCGGTGGTAAATTCTAGCGGACAGTTTGGTGATCTGACGGTAGATCCAAACTCTGGTGCTTATGTTTATACTCCCAACTCTACTGTTGCAGGAATGAGTTTTGACAAGGCGACACATACCTACCACGGCACTGATGTGTTTGAAGTTAAAGTTGCGGATAACCATGGCGGGGAATCATCAAGGTTCCTAACCTTTGATATCAATGGCCAAGTCAATCTGATTACAGGGCAACAACCAACTATCACCACCACAGTTCCGCAAAACCCTGTCGTTACGACGGCGCAACCAAGTCTTCCAACTAGCAGTAACACGCCACCAAGTAATGCGGTTACTGTAGATTTGGCGACTTCAAGTGATAGCGGAAACTCGGATACTGACAACCTTACCAACGACACTACCCCAACGATTACCGGACACACTGATATTCCATTCTCGAAAGTCACGATTTACGATGATTCCACACCCGTTGGACATTCGGTATCTGATGCCTCTGGCCAATATAGTGTTGCAGTAAGCAGCTTATCGGAGGGCGATCATAATCTATCAGCCAAAGCATTGGCTCCTTCGTCAGTGCTACCGGCTACCTCTTCGCTTCTTTCCGTCCATATAGATACACAAGTACACGTCGGTATTCAAACAGACCCAATTACCGCCGACAATGTGATTAATGCTCAAGAATCCAACAGCTCCATTGACATCACCGGATCCGTTTCTGGTGATTTTAATACTGGAGATGTTGTCACTTTAAATGTAAATGGCATAAAACATACTGGCGCTGTCGATTCACATGGGCACTATTCAATTGCTGTTCCTGGTAGTGAATTAATTGCAGATGCTGACCAGAAAATTGAAGCCTCAATAGCCGTTACAGATAGCGCAGGTAATAGCGCACACGCCACCACCGATGTGGTTTACCAAGTCGACACTCAGGTAAGTCTCCCTACGATTACTTTTGAAAGCGCAGGCGCAGACAACTTATACAGCAAAGCTGAAATTGCCCGTGGTGATGCAAACACGATCACAGCAACCATTACGCCTCCTGGTGATGCTAAAATTGGCGAGCATCTTGTCGTTAATGGACAAGACCATGTGCTCGATGCCCATAGTCTACAGAATGGGTTACAAATAGAAGTTGCACCAGGCTCTCATGTACAAGTGACCATGACTGACGAACACGGTAATACCGCGGGTAGCCAAGGTTTTGCTGCCAGTGCAATACCTGATCCGATCATAGTCAAAGCGCCACCGGGAAGTCACCAAGTGTCCGGTTCACTGGGTACACCGCCACTACTCCCATCTTTAACGCCAGTGCCAACTGCACAACATGGTTGGCGGATTCATCTTCCAGATGGGAGTTATGTAACAAGCCATCACGGTCAATATGGAACATTAACCATTGACCCTCAGACTGGTGATTTACACTATCAAGAACAGGCAAATGTACACACAGGGCCACATGGCAGCGCTTCTGGTATTGGCCAACATGAAGACAAGTTCGAAGTTGCATTACAAGGAACAAATCAAGATGAAGTGGTTGCCCATGTGAACGTTCAAATACTCAGCCACGGCCCGGGAAATAGCGGTAAACTGAATATAGGTACCGAGGTGGTTGATATGACAATAACCCCTATTACCCATACCTCACACCCTGCTCCACCACCGCCTCCTCCGGTGTTACATGACGAGCCTGACATGTCTTCGCAAGCAGACTTTACCGTTACGCAAAGTGATGACAGCTATCTAGATTTGACTCAGCACGCTCACCAAGTACCAGACCAGAAAACCAGTCATCATGGTGCAGCAGCTTATCTGGATGCCTTGGGCATTAAACCCGATGCGACATCGACAACGGTTGACGATCAACCTGCGGACATGGATATCGTACTTGCACAAGTCGACCAACCAGATGCAGCAACACATGACCAAGCGCACTTGGATATGTCAGATGCGCTTGAACACCATGATGCGAACATCAACCATAACCAAGATGATGAGCATCACCATCACAACGACGTAGACGGGCTGCCAGACATAGACCCTAATCCATAACATCAAGTAAGATTGGGAGTATTGTCTGCTCCCGTAATCTCTTCTAAAGAACATACAGAACAAAGAAAGTGAAAACCAAAAAGGGAGCACATGATGTGCTCCCTTTTGCTTTCTATTTTCTTATGTGTTTACTATTCTGCGAATCTCTATAGCGATTACCTTTCACCAAACGCGACACTCACGTTCGTGTAAATTGGCTTCCACAAGTATTGGAAAACGGATTTCTCACCGGTTGTAATATCCACCTCGCCCGTCATACCTGGCAAGATAGAAAAACTCTCCGGATTATCACGGAAATAAGGAACATCCACCGAGACGACGACTTCGTAATAGATTTCACCGCGTTCACTTTGACTTGTGGTTGGAGAGATACTCTCAACCATACCTTTCAATGCGCCAAAACGACTGTAGTCAAACGCATCAATCTTGATTCGAGTCGGCTGCCCTACGCTCACAAAACCAATATCTCTTGGCGATAATCGAGCCTTAAAGTCAGCTTTCCCACCCACAGGAACAATTTCAACCACGGTACCACCCGGTTGAATTACCCCACCATTCTTGGTACTTGGAAGACTTTGGACTAACCCTTGTAATGGCGAAACTAACGTCGTGTTGGTTACTTTAGCTTGGCTTGAACGAACTCTCGCGTTAAGTGCGGACAAATCGGACACCGCTTTAGAACGGTCGTCACTGACTTTCACTTTTGCTTCTGCGAGTAGTTGTCCAATTTTTTGTTCGACCCCATCAGCTTGTTTAATCAACACCGCTTTTTTACCACGCGCCTCTTCGATCTTCTGTTCAATGCTTGCCAACTTTTGACGCATTTCCAAAACTCTTAATCGTGAAATATTGCCAGACTTGTACCCTTTTTCTAGGATATTCAATTCTTGTTTTGTCGCAGAAAGTTCTTTCTCATAACTCGGCAACGACTTCTCCAAACTACGGAGCTGTTCTGCAATCTGTTCGCTCTCTTTTTCAAGGACAATACGTTTCTGATAATAGAGACCCTTTTGAGCATTAAGTTGTGCTTTTTGCTGGCTTACGATCTCAGGGAAATCAATTTCAAACTCTCCGAAATTCGGTTCACGATCATCGAGCAAAGCATTCATACGTTCTATACTCGCCAGCAAGGTGACTTGTTGAGACCGTAATTCTTCCAATGCGGTTTGCTGAAAAGTGGCATCAAACTCTACCAACGGTTGACCTTTTTCAACCAGTTGGCCTTCCTTCACTAGGATTCGTTTTAACTTCCCGCCGATATCACTTTGCAGGACTTGTTTTTCCCCTTCAGGGATAACAGCTCCTTTGGCTTTGGCGATTTCATCAACTTGGGTGACTACAGACCAAGTGGCAAAAGCAATAACACATAAGGCAACCGACCATGTGGCCAGAGCTAATGTACGAGCCGTATTTTGTGATTCAACAAGTTCACCGTAGCGCTTGCCCTTCTCGATAGGTTGTTTAGCCATTAGCGACTCCTTGCTTAGACTTGGATTGTTCTTGTTGGGCTGCATTTTGTTCAGCAGACGGATCTTGTTCTTGGGAAGCTTGAGGCTCTGAAGGCTGTTCAGCCTCTAATGGGCCGGCATAAACCACGGCACCTTCATTGAGTACCACCACTTTATCGGCAAGCTTGATTAAATCCGGATCGTGAGAGGTATAGATCACCGTTGCTTTTCCTTTTTTCGAAGCCAGAAACTCGCCAAACACACGCTTAACATTTGGATGAGCATCAGGCACGGGGTTATCCATTAAGAACATTGGGTAGTCATAAACCAACGCTTTCGCGTCAATGAGGATCTGCGCAACACTGCCCGACAACATGTCAAAAAGGCTATCAGGTTGAATACTGCTGATTGAAGTATCCAACCCATCTGGCAACGTGGCGAACCAACGCTTGCCACCCACAAGTTCAATCGCAGAAATCATTTTCTGTACTTCGACTTTATGTCCGTCGTTTAGCCATTCACGAATACTCAACGTGAGCAAATCGGGATAAGCCGCTCGAATAAAGCACCAATGGCGATAGAGCTGTGGATCGTATTGAACTAGGTTAACCCCTTCAAGCTCAACCATCCCGTTTTGTATTGGCTGTAGACCAGACAGCACTTCGATCAACGTTGATTTTCCGCTTCCCGAAGGCCCCGTAATTGCAACAATTTCGCCAGCTTCAATATCAAAACTTACACCACTCAATGCAGGGCGACTTTGCTTCGGATAACGTAGTGTCACCTGCTCCAACTTCAAGTTAGGTGCTAACGTTGGCAGCGGGTGATGTTGGTAGCTAAATTCGCGCTCAGACGGTTGAGACAGAATACGGTTCACCTGCAACTTGGATTGATTAAAGCTATTAAAACGCATCGCGCTGTTCGCCAATACCTGAGCAGGACCTGTCACTTTAGATATCAACATCATTGAAGCAATCAAACCACCAGGCGTCATTACTTGTTCAAAAATAAGTCCTATTCCTAACCCCATAACCGCTAACGTCGAACCCACACCAATGAAGTAATAAATCGAGGTGTATCGACTCTGGAGAACCGATTGATTGAACGTCACTGTAGATGCAAGAAGGTTGGCCTTTTGGAAACGTTGAATCCAGTGCTCTGATAATCCAGCACTGCGAATAAAGGCGAGTTTAGATGACAACTCATTGGTCATGTTCTGACGATTAGTTCCTGCCACCGTTGATTGTATTGAGCGTTTGCTGCTAGAGCGTATCGAGCGTTTTGCTAGCAAGTAATAAAGAATTAAAGAAACAATAGGAACCAGCACCAACCATCCACCTAACACACCAATCGCAAGTACAAAGATAAGAATGAATGGCAGATCAAACAGCGCATTTCCCAAAGGCCCAGACAACACGCCTGAAATGCGCTCAGACAACATCACTTGGTTTTGTTGACTAGACGACGCTGTTTGTTGATTTTGAGCATAACTATTTCTAAGCAGACGCTGAACAAGAGATTGAGAGATCTCGCGACTGACTCGATTTGCCACCGAAGCAAACACTCGGCTGCGCAATGTTCTTAACCAACCCATCATCACAAACAACAAAGCCGCGCCAATAGCAATACCTTGCAACTCATGCCCCGCGTCACCACCAATCACATGGTCATAGATCGACATAGTGATGAATGGAACAGCAAGCGCAAACAAGTTGGTGATAAAGCTGACCAACAGCAATTTAGGAATGATGGGACGAAACGCATGTAACCGTTCACCAACCCAATCAGGAGAAGCCTTCTCTAATGGTGGGCCATCTATAACAATACAAAACTGCGGAACATCGGTAATGGCTTCATTCGCGCTAAAGGCAACAAATTGCTTCGATTCTAAATGACCTGAGATCAACTCATGTTCACCAAGAACCAGTAAGACTAATTTGTGTTCACCTACCTCATCGAGATTAGCAACCAAGCGATAGGGTAATGCAAGCCTATCGAACATGGCGAACATGTCGTCGATTGATTCAATGCCATTCTCATCGACCCATTGATGTGCGAACAACTGGATATTAGCATTAACTTCCAACTGCTTAAGAACGGAAAGGCTCTCGGTTTCTAAATGATTCATCACCTCTTGTCGACCGCTGGTATCTGCACGGTTGTTCGTACCTGAAGGGTTACCAATATCTAAACGATTCATACGACGGCCTCCTGCTTGATCTCGCTTTCGACCGTAATGGCTCGGCTTTCCACTGTAATGATTCGATTAGCTAGTTCGCGAAGTTTCGAATGGTAGCTCACCACAAGTAAGGTGCGCCCTGCAGCCACTTCTTCTTCCAACACTTTAGCTAGATTCCCAAGGGCATCTAAGTCGAGTGAAGAGTCCGGTCTCTCTAACATGATTACGGGCTTGTCACTGGCCAGCTGAGTCGCGATATTGAGCATTTTCACGTTACCCATACTCAACAAAGAAGCACTCGTATGGCCAATTTGTGTCTCTAGTCCATCGGGTAATCGAGTAATCTCTTTGGTTAAACCCAAACGCTTTGCATAGTCACTGGCACTTTGCGTTTTCTCAGGGTCAAACCCGCACAAGTTGTCGAGAATAGTACCCGACACCAACTGCCCTTTCACGCCACAGTAGGCAGCAATATTGGTTACGGATGCGATTGAAACTGCAGCTCCGTTAATGAAGCACTCACCCGCTTTCAGATCATCGATACCTGCAATCGACGACAATAAATGACTGTTGGTGTGGCGATCCTCACTCTCTAACAATATCAACTCACCTTTATTCAGTGTGACATCTGCATGAGAGAGTTCACCGTATCTTTCAACGGTCGCTTGCTTGATTTCCAACGTCTCAAAGTCAGATAAGTGGTTCTCAGCTTGCTCAGAATCTGAAGAGTCCGATAGTGATAAGTCACTCAATTTTTCTATTGCCTGATTGGCACTGTGTATTGAATTAAGCTTGATTCTAACCCCAACCAGAGCACTCAAAGGCGCAACCGCTCTGCCAGATAAGATAGAACATGCCGCCAAGCCACCAGTAGTTAACTGACCATCCAACACCCATAAGCTGCCAGTGATCACGAGTAAAACTGACGTGGCTAATGCTGCAAGTTGAATACACTCTTGTGCGAAGGCGTTTTGCTCTTCCTCTTTCGCTTTAGACTGAGAGCGAACATTATTGAGGGATTTAAACTGATTGAAGATTCGAGACTCAACGGCCTGACGTTTGATTCCCTGAATGGTTTGGCTCAGCAAAATCAAGAATGCTTTTCGCTCCTGCTCATCTTGAGAGGCTTCTTCACTTAGGCTTTTAACGCGAATAGAAGATAACCAAACGATTCCGAGAGTAATAAGCCAAACTGCCAAAGGTATCGCCACCAGCTCACCGCCAATGTAAGCCACCAACCCCAAGAAGATCAGTGCAAAAGGTAAGTCGATAAAGCCAGCTATTACCCCACCAGAATACCAGTCTTTGACTTTTGATACGGAACCCAACCCCTCTTCCACGCCCCCAACCCCTAGGTGGCGAATATGACCGGATGAAGCATTCGTCACTCTTTCAACTAAGGTTTGGTAGGTCGCTTTCTCGGTATTACTGGCGGCCGCAGACAAAAGCCAAGTACGCACGAATCGAATCAATGCTTCCATCGCGACGGCCAATGTCGCACCAGCCAATAGCAAAGTGGCAGTACCGTAACTTTGGTTAGGTAAAATACGATCGTAAATTTGTAAAACCGTTAATGGAACGGCAAGAGAGAGAAGATTTATGAGTAAAGAAGGCAGTAGGACTTTCCCTACCACCCCTTTGTTTTTCATTGAACTTGCGGGCATACACAATCCTTATCCATGCTTATGAAATAAGATTGGTACACCATGTTGGGTATTGCAAGGTAACGAACTGATTTAACGTGTTTTTCAATATAAATATGACACAGATCTTCCTACACAAACCTTCCGTTCTGTTCGTGCTTTACAATCTGTTGTCATAATCCTCAATCGCCTGCTTTAACTTTGTAAAATCTGAATCACATAAGTGCTTTCGTAATGAATCAAACTTCTCTTCAGGCCACTCGTATATTTTCATCGAAATCAGTTCTTCAACAACGGACCTATCGAAACGGTACTTAACGACTTTCGCAGGCGAGCCTGCCACAATGCTGTAGGGCTCAACGTCTTTTGTAATGACACTGTTCGCCGCCACTACTGCGCCTTCTCCGATGGTGACTCCCGGCATGATCATGGCTCGCATACCTAGCCACACCCCGTCTTTGATATGAGTATCACCTTTGCCAATGTAGGCTTCTTCGATCACATCCATAAATGGATACAGTGAAAACCAATCAACTCTGTGTGTATGGTTGCCGCCCATCAAAATCACGACCTCTGCGCCAATACAGACATAATCGCCGATATGGAGTTCGTCGATTTCCCATCGAGGCTCCCACTGGCGGCTGACTTCGTCGCCGTGTAAATAGCGCACTACCGATTGTTCAAAGCCATTATCCCAGCAATCGCTGTAATAACTGTGTTGGCCTTTGATATGAATGTTGGGGTTGGTGACGACTTCATGCAGCAACTCGAATTTGGACCAAT
The DNA here is from genome assembly GCF_041472735.1 of Vibrio sp. 10N.261.46.E11. Lineage (NCBI taxonomy): Bacteria > Pseudomonadati > Pseudomonadota > Gammaproteobacteria > Vibrionales > Vibrionaceae > Vibrio > Vibrio sp. 10N.261.46.E11. The sequence continues at coordinate 74,695 of NZ_JBFRQW010000032.1, read as the reverse complement.
GCTTCTTTTGCATTTTTACCTCTGGTTAACTTATTCGTTTAAATATCAAAAAATCGACAATGCTGATCTAACGTGTACAAACGAATACCCCATATACACAGAAGTTAAGGGGGTCAATAGTCAGTATCACGCTTAAATAATAGCAATGCCGCTAAAACGAAAAAGGCGTCAGTGGATTCGAGGTTGCTTTAGGAGAGGAAGTAATTTCACGTGGTGCTCAGTATAGTAACGATAACTCGATTGGAAAATTTACAAGTGAATTGTATCTGTTTAATCGCACTAATTTGACAGAGATATGTGATTAATAAGGTTACAAATATCGGTTCATGGAGAACCAGAAAAATATGAGCCTGCAATATTACACAGGCTCACGTTTAGACTCATGCTTAGGCTCACGCTTTGATCTAGGCTCAACGACTACATGCGAGCAAGCTGTACTTTTCTATCTTTATTCACCACACAGAAGTTACCGCGCTTAGTACGACACTTAGAACATCTCTCACACTCTACTGGGCTTCTATCCCCTTCCTTCCAACGCTTAACTAAATGGGGTTCAGAAAGCAGCGGTCTTGAAAGCGCGAAGTATTCAATACCCGTGTTGTTCGCGATAGCTTCAATGGCCTCAAAATCGGTTAAGCCGCCTACCGTAATAACTGGGATATCGACATCTTGGCTGATCGCGTGACCATATTCATGGAAGTAGCCTTCTGCTTGAATAGTAAAGCCATCGTGTGACTCGCCAATCATGGTGTCGGCTTTACCATGGATGTTGCCTGACACTACGATGCCATCAACACCTACTTCTTCTAACTTTTTGCACACGAGACGTGTTTCATCAAAGGTCACGCCACCTTCAAAAAACTCCGAAGCAGTCAACTTAACCAAGATAGGGAAATCGTCGCCAACTAACCTGCGCGTTGCCGTGTAGATCTCAAGCAAGAATCGCATACGATTGTCTAAGCTACCGCCGTATTCATCTTCACGCTGGTTGTAGTAAGGGCTCAAAAACTGGTTGATTAGGTACGTGTGAGCGGCATGAATTTCTACGCCATCAAAACCCGATTGTTTCGCTCTTAGTGACGCTTTGGCAAACGCATCAACAATGTAATCAATTTCGTCCTTGGTCATCGCTTTACCCAGTGTCTGAGTCCCTTTTTCAGGAACTTCACTCGGGGCAAAGATCACTCGCTCGCCAAGGTCATACGTGGTTTTGGTGCCACCGTAAGCCAATTGCATCACGATTTTAGAGTCGTTGTCGTGAACCAGTTGAGTTAGCTTTTTATATTCCTCGATAAACGAGTCGTTATACATGCCCATCATGCCAGCATTCGGCTTCTCTTCTTCAACGATGTTAGCGTAACCAGTCACGATCAAGCCGACTTCACCTTGAGCCAACTCTTCATAGATAGCGTAAAGCTTGTCTGTCATATGGCCATCTTCTGTTGCCATATTTTCCCACGTCGCGCTTCGCATAAAGCGGTTCTTCAATGTCATGGTGCCGATGCGGGTTTCTGTAAACAAAGTACTCAAGTCTAATCCTCATTAAAATCGTTTTGCGAGTTACCCATTGCTGATGGGTACTGATTCAAGCGGATAGTACAGAGAATCTGGTAGGCAAAACTTAAGCTAGATTAAGAGAGCGGCACTCTCACATAAGAAAGAGATAGAAAGCAGCAGAAAGAGATTACGTAATGTCATTAGAAGGTCGCACTAACGCCAACAAAGTGGATACGTCCATCGAAAGAGCCATTGAGCAAGTTACGCCCTTTCGGTCCATCGCGATCCATATCAACCGAACCTAAGTCCGCGTATTCGTAGAACACATCGATCAAGATATCATCCCAATACGTTGAAGCACCTACCGAGTAGCGATATTGTTCGCCTACAGGAAGGTCAACCCATTGCATTGACGGATCGTCTTGAGGCGATGTTTCATAAGAGAAGCCGGCTTTTAAACGCCAGTCTGAGTTAAGTTGATAATCAGCACCAACCGCAAATTTCCAAACATCATCCCAATCACGCTTGATTGGAACCCCGCCCACGGGATTACTACCAACTGATGCACCAAAGTCTAGTACTGTCTCGTCCCACGCGCTCCAACGGTGGAACTGAATACTTGCAAGCAGGTCTAGTTGAGAATTCAGTGCATAACTCGCACTGACATCGATAATTTCAGGTAAAGCAATATCTGTCGATAATGAATTCAAAACGCTAGCACCTAGTTTTCCATTCACGTCATTGTTGAATTCATGCTCTAGCTTAGAGCGGTAACTCGCGCCAAGCTTAAGTTTTTCTGTTGGTGTGTACATTACGCCAAGGTTATAGCCATAAGCCCAGTCAGTGTCCTGTTTGGCCGTTAACATTGAAGTCGTTTGTTGGAACGCAGCCCAACTGAATTGAACACCTGCGCCTACTGACCATTGGTCATTCAGCTTGTAACTCAGTGATGGATTGACTTGCATTGCAGTCAAAGTGATTTCTTCTAGAAGGGCTGCTCCCGCCCATTCACTTCCGTAATCAAGGCTTGAGCCACCAACAGCACCAAGTGCAATACCAAGGTGCAGTTGGTCTGTTACTTGATGCGCGTGGAAAGCACCAAATGACGGCATAACTGAATGAGCTTTACCATCTTGCTTATCACCGTTGTCTTGATATTTCATCTCAAGATCGAACGCCATAGTATTGATGGTCGTTTTGCTTTCGCCCATGTGAGACATGGTTGCAGGGTTAGTCCACATCGCAGCAGCAGAGCGAGTGTAAACACCGTCCCCGGCGCCGGTAGTACCAGCATTAGCGATGACAGCTTCTTGTAAAAATAGACCACTTGCGAAAGCATTTAAGCTTGTAAAAATTGCGGTGGCAGCTAGCGAGTAAGTAAAAGTTTTGTTCATCAGATTGCTCATTTAGCCTTAGACATTAAATTGATCTAAGGTTACCGCAAAGCCCTATAAACAATGGGAATACCCGTTATTACTTTACAAGCGTTATTTGAACTTTCTAGCGACGTATGGACGCGGCTTGTCTCGATGAATTTCACGTTGAGCAGCAATTGCTCTGTTCTTACCTAACCCTACCTTTATTTGATACCAAGTCTCGTAAAATAAGGCGAACCCAGGACTGGACCACCAAGTCTTGTTGTAGAGTTTTTTATTAGCTGCGACGACATCTGGCGAACGATTCGCGCACTCAAGTGCCAACGCATAAGCTTCAGCGTAAGGATCTTCGGCGATTTTAGTCACCAAGCCATAGTCTTTCGCTGTTTCGCAGTCGATCACTTTAGCGGTCATCGCCATTTCTAAGGTGTGATCTTTACGCATCAGCTCGCGAAACGCGATGGCGCCTCCCATGTCAGGAATCAAACCCCATTTGGCTTCCAATATAGAGAAGGTCGCGTCTGGGCTAGCGATTCTAAAATCGCCACCACTGGCTAATTGAAGGCCGCCTCCCCAACAACGACCATGAATCGCAAAAATAACAGGGCAAGGGATCTCTCTCCAACCAATAGAAAAATACTGAGCCGCATTTGGCAATGTCGGCAACCATTTGAACAAAAGCTTCATCGCCCCAACTTTACTGTTCAATAACGATTTAACATCGAGCCCTGAACAAAAATCCGTACCATTACCTTTCACTATCACAGCGCGAATCTCGTTATTCTTTTTGAGTTCTCTGATCATATTATTGACGCCTTCAAACATCGCCATATCAATAGCGTTGAGCTTATCGGGTCTATTCAGCACAACGGTGGCAATTTGGTTTTCATCAATGGAACAAGTGATACGATCGAGGTTTGGCATGGTGGCTACCTTATGAGTGGTCAGACCTTTAGATTATACATTTTGTTAACATATGCCAAACTTGCACATCAAGAAGCGAGACCTGTGTTGCTTAACGCCTCCCCCTTACACCAACGACATCAATAAAAAAGCAGTGATGGATCGCTCCATTCACTGCTTTTCATTCGTAGCTTTGATTGCGAATCTCTTTGATTGCCAGTAGCTTTGAATACCAGTAGCTTTGATAATCAAGGGATCTCAGTTTTGATAGAACCTATGTTCTTCGAGATTTCAGTAACAAGAAGATGAAGTAGCTGCCACCAATAATTGAAACTAACGTCCCTGCTGCAAGCTGCGCTGGGAACACTACCACTTGCCCTAACCAGTCTGCAAATAGCATGAGTGCAGCACCAATCAAAAACGACAAGATGATCTGCTCTCGCACCAAACGAGCCCCCATCATTGCAGCGATATGCGGAGCTAACAAGCCGACAAATGCGACTGGCCCCATAGTGGTTGTCACGACCGAACATAAGATCGCAACAATACACAACAGCGCCACGTAGGCGATATTGATATTCAGCCCTCTGGCACTCGCGAACTGTCGGCCAGTAGCAATTAAGGTCACCCAACGGCTCAATAGCAAAGCAGCCCCGATAGAAGCCGTTATCACCATGGTCATAATCATTGCTGACTCAGGTTCAACACGATAGGTAGAGCCTGCTAACCAAGCCAATAATGTGTATTTCCCCTCACCCACTCGCGTTAAAGAGAATTGCACCAAAGCTTCCAAAACTGCGGTTAATGAAATACCTGTGAGAATCAAGATCGAAGGTGCAAACTGATGCTTCTTGCCAAGGAATAGTAATAAACACAGTGCAATCGCGCTGCCTAAGAAAGCAATCCAAGGGCTCAATGAGTGAATCGAATAACCCATAAACAGGCTACTGAAAATCAACGCCAGAACAGCGCCCGCCGACACACCAAGAATGTCTGGGCTTGCGAGCGGGTTGTAGACCAATCTTTGTAAAATCACACCAGCCACCGCCAAACCACCACCAGCGAATATCGCAGTTAACATTCTCGGCCAACGAATCGACCATTCAAATGCGTCTGGGATAACAAAATAGCTCATATCAGAAGAAGGCTGAGATAATGCACTCAACGCAAACAGCCCAAAAATCATTGTGCCCAACAAGAAGTAAGCCACAGGTGAAATAAACTTTGGCCCTTTAGGCATCGAGAAAAACAGCTGATCTTGAGCCGATAATTGCTTTCTCGCAATAATGATCAACGCTGGAGCGCCAATGACCGCGGTTGCCGTCCCTGTTGGAATCATATCCAAAGACCATTGTGCCAAGAAGATCGCTAAACTGTCAGTGACGCAAAGCAGTAACGCACCTAATACACAGCTTGCGACGAGTTCAGATTTGGCCTTTAAGAAGCCTAAATGCCTCGCAATGTTCGGAGCTATCAAACCAATAAAGCTGATCACGCCCACTGAGGTAATCGACACCGACACCAACCAAACGCCAACCGCCATCAATACAAAGAATGTTGCGCCAATATTGAGCCCGCGTGCTGCTGCCCCTTCAGTGCCAATCGAAAGTAAAGTCAGGACTCTTGGTGCCAATAAGAAGATGGCAAAGATCGGAAGTAGCTTAGGTATCAGCCAAATTACTTGTTCCCAACCGTTTTGTCCTAGATCACCCGCTCCCCATACAAACAAGTTCTGTGCGTACTGGTCGTTAAGCAGGATAATTGCTGTCGCAAATGCCCCTAGCAACAAGTTGACCGCCATGCCCGCCAAAACAATTGGCAAGCCGCTCATGTTTTTGATTCCGACAATCGAAACAATCAGCCCCATCGCCAGCATTGCACCGATCAGAGCGAACCAAACTGAATACTGAGCAACCAACATCGGCGCAACCACATTCAGAATAACCAGACCAAGCCATGCACCTGACGATGTACCGAGTGTCAGTGGAGACATCATGCGATTCTGCGTCAATTGTTGAAACAAGCTACCGATGGTGCCAAGTGTTCCGCCAACCAAAATCGCCATGACCAAGCGAGGCAAGTTGACATAGATTAACGCCATCAACTCGAATGAATCATCAACCATTGAGTTGAATCTCGCGCTGTCACTGATCAGTGAAACTTGCTGGAGCAGCTCACCGATAGGGCCAAATTCAGATTGCCCTAACCATAAATGAACAAGGGAAGCGAAAAACAGCGCTGCCCCCATCACCAAACCACTGGATTTCATTACTGCTCCGCTAACGTCAACAGCGATTGCGCCATAGCTTCTGCGTTATACAAAATCGACATGGCACCGCCGTAACTCCAACTTGCCGCTACTGGGCTAAATTGACCATTACGAACAAAAGGCATGCTCTTCCAAACCGGAGAACGGTCTAGTTTGTCTTGATATGGGAAAGGTTCAAAGTAAAGTGCAATGCCCTTCTTTACGTTCTTAAGCTCTGTCATTCGTTTTTGACTGATGCCCCACTGACTCGCAGGAAGATCCATCGCATTTTCAAAACCTAACTGTTCAAGCGCATATTGTGGAATAGAGTTATCGCCGTAAATGAACACCGATGTGGTGCTCGCAAAACGGAAAGAGGTCACTTTCGGTTTGTCACCCGGATACGCTTTGTCTAACTCAGCTTTTAGAACAGCGATACGTTCACCCATCACTGCCAATTTGTTGTTCGCTTGCTCTTCTTTGCCAAGCAATTTACCTATCTTCTTGAAGTTCTCTATAGCAGCCGCTGCATTGTTGTGTTGTTCACTGTACGTTTGGTAGTAAAGTACGGGCGCAATTTCAGAGAGTCGATCCTGAAGATCTTTCTGCGGTGAAGCGATGAGAATCACATCAGGGTTTAGCTTCTTCAAAGCAGAAAAGTTGGGCTCAGTTCGAGTGCCAATGTCCGCCACGCCTTCTGGGATCGCAGGTTGAACAACCCAATCGGTATAACCTGCAATATCAGGCACCGCTACTGGTGTGATACCGAGTTCAATCACTTGTTCAGCAATGTCCCAGTTTAACGCAGCCACTCTAACGGGCTGAGCTTCAAGGGTTTTAACGCCCTCGCTGTCTTCAACTTGGTAATCGGCCATCGCATTAAACGATAAAGCGCTCGCTAATACGGATACCGCCAACTTTGTATGCAAGCTCTTTATTTTAGAAACATGGGAAGCTATTCGTAGTAAATTCATATTGTTGCCTACTCAATCTAAATTCTATATTTATTCAAACGACAAAAGCAGCCCAGTAAAGGCTGCTTTAAATTGATAACCCTAACTTAGTTAGAATTCGTAATTAACATTAAATTCTACAGTTTGCTCTTGACCGTACCAGCAATAGCTCTCATTCCAACAAGTGTAATACTCTTCATTGAATATGTTATTTGCAACGACATTAGCTGTTGCGTTCTTAAGCGAGCTGTTAACCTCTCCTAAGTCATAACCTAGAGACAAATCAACTAAAGTATATGATGGTACTTGGCCTTTATTTTTGTCTGACGTATCGTTTAGAACCGTTTCTCCCACATAACGTACGCCACCACCAACTCTAAGACCACTCATTGCACCACTACGTACAAAGTAGTTAGCCCAAACATTAGCAGTATGATCTGGTACAAATACTGGTGTTTGTCCGATATTTGATGCATTTCTATCTTCAGTAATTTCCATATCTGTGTATGTGTAGTTCGCCAACACATCCAAGTTTTCAGTGACTTGTGCTCGTCCTTCCAACTCAATACCTTGTGAGCGAATCTCGCCAACTGAAGTCCATGGTGAAGCGCCATCAGGACGAACTCCAACATTTTTCTTATTCACTTGGAACAGAGCCATCGAACCTGAAATCATATTCTCATATGAGTCATACTTAAGACCAAACTCGACTTGTTCACCGGTTTCAGGATCTAAGTTATTACCGTTAGTATCTAACTTTACACTCGGTTCAAAACTGGTAGCAAAGTTTGCAAATGGAGATAAACCATTATCAAATTTGTACAAAGCACCTAAGCGGTATGAGAAATTAGTATCATCAGTATCCGTTTTAATTGGTGCACCACCAAATACTGATACTTTTGTCGTTGTTTCGACTTTGTCAAAACGACCACCAGCAATGAACACCCAATTATCAATCAACATCTGGTCTTGGAAATAGAAACCAAGCTGACTTACTTCAATGTCGTTGTTTTGATAATACGTTTTTGTAAAATCATTCGGGTTCAGCTTATCGTTATTTGGATTGTAAAGGTTGATGCTATCAACACCTGAGAAAGCGTCGTAGGCTACATCACCCTCTATGTTTCGATAATCCACACCAAAAAGTAAATAGTGATCCAATGAGCCAGTGGACACTAAGCCCGATAGTTGGTTATCAACACTAATGCCAGAAGAACTTTCATCGGTACTATATGCCGAACGAGCCAATGAGCCAGTTGAAGCATCAAAATTGCCACTGGCGGTACTTTCTTGATAAAAGTCCGTTTTCATATAACGGAAATTCTGAAGAAATGCCCAATTTGAGTTGAAATCATGGTTAAACTTATAACCAGTAATCAAGAAATCACGTTTGATGGTGTTGTAATTAACATCCCCGGCAAATGTCGAAGGTGATACTTTTCCTGATTCAATCGCCGCTAATGGGAGTGTCACGTTCTGACCTAATGCAGGGTCATTCTGATAATAAAGATTGAAGTTAATAAAGGTTTTATCAGACACATACCAATCGATTGATGGCGCAATCACATAGCGCTCTTCCTCAACACCGTCTACTTGCGTATCTTTCTTACGACCCAGAGCAACCAAGCGATAAGCAACGTTGTCACTCAAAGCACCCGTTGTATCAATTGAAGCTTCAACTAAGTTATCTAAACCCGTTGCTAAGCCAATTTTCGTAGACTCTTCGAACTTAGGCGCTTTTGCAATGATATTAACCATGCCTCCTGGTGGCATTGATCCGTAAAGAACCGATGTTGGACCTTTAAATATTTCCAAACGCTCCATCGCAATAGGATCAATCTGAGGTTGTACGTTCCATCCAGGAAGGATTGGCAACATCATTCCGTCATAATAGTTATTCGTAGAGTCAAAACCGCGAATTTTAACCCAATCACTAAGAACCACTGCACCACCTTTATTCTCGGTTGATACACCTGGTGCATAACGAAGAGCTTGCATTACAGACTTAACACCACGTTGTTCCATCTGTTCGCTTTCGATAACGTTAAGTGTTTGCGGCGTTTCTTCTGGCGCTAAAACGGTTTTCGTTGCTGTATTACGGTAGGCTTTACCCATAACAGTAATAGTTTCTACATTCGAATCTGCCGAAGTAGCGGTATCTTCCGCGAATGCTTGCGCTGAAAACGCAGTCAGCAACGCGACTGCCAATGATGAATACTTAAAACGAGTGTGAGTGGTCATGATTCCCTCGGTACCAATGCTTAATTGTAAATAGTAATAAATCTCATTTGCATTGTATGTATCTAGAGGTAGGATAATTAACAATTTGGTGCAAGTTCAAAAAGAACTTGGCCTATTTTGAGTAAAACTAGGTCAATTGCTGATTAAACACACAATTGATCTAGTAACATTTGACCTAGTAGCGTTTGACCTTGTAGCCTTTGACCTTGTAACACAAAGGCTTTTGAGAAGGGGGGAGAAAGTCGGAGAGCTGAAATATGACTACGATTTAATAATAGGAACCCAGTACTCCATTTCCGCATCAGAAGCATGCGCTTGATAACCAAATGGGTACATCTCAAGTTCATAACCATCAACGCCACGATAACCTGAATTTGGAAGCCAATTAAGCACAAACCAACTTAGAGTATGGGGTAGATGCTCTATAGGACCACGGTGCTTTACTACTGCATAGGTTTGCTTAGGGATGTTCAGCACCTCTAACTTATCAGAGATAATACTAGGCAGTTGCGGGATAGAGATCTCGTCATGAAGCTCAACGCCCGCCCAATAGTAAATATTGGTTCCGTCAAAGCAAGACTGAGTCAGGTCAACAACACCAATAAACTGGAGCATGTTAGCGTCAGGGATTTCAACCTCACCCTCTAAACGTGACCATAGCTGAGGGACTTTCTGTGCGAAGTCTTGCGTGAGTGAAAACAAGCCACTGATTTCTGATGTCATTCCTTTCACTAAGAAAGGCTCTCTTTCATCAATGCGCACTTCCACAAAGCTTAACGCCCTATTTTCTGAATTACTCACCGTTTCTGATACTTGTATCGGCTTTTTTAACCCTACTCTTTTGCCTGCTTTTCTATACTGACTTGGGCTTACCCCAAACATTTGCTTAAACGAACGGCTAAAGCTTATTTCTGAATTGAATCCGAGACCAAGCGCAATATCGATAACACGATCTTTTCCATCAAGCAGCTCTTCGGCAGCCTGACTTAACTTTAACTCTCTCACATAGTTCGCCACGGTAAGCCCGGTTTCGGCTTGAAACACTCTTTGCAGCTGCCAACGAGACCAACAGCTTTGCGTCGCTAAATCTTCTAGCGATAACGCAGAGCTAAGATTCGCATGGATATAAGCCAGAACGCGGCTGATACGGTCAAATGCAGGTGTGTTCATATTCAAGCTTTCGTCTTCTCTATTTTTGACTAGGGCGTGTTGGGTTCAACAATACTTTTATCACTTAAAGTGGCTTTTATCACTGAAAAAAGGACAGCCCACCCAAACTTTATAAATCTCAAAAACGTAAAAAGCACCGAGTAGATGCCCCATTTTGTATGGTTATCCTCGACTATGTTCGTTATGATAACGCAACTGATTCTCATTTATTGATTTAAGATGCTTCCCCAACTGCACAAGATTATCACTCGTCGGAAAGCCCCGTCTCTACATCAAAAAATCTTCGCTTACTCAAAACAAGTGAGCCCTTATTTAAGCGGAAGCTTTGGTGCACATAATAACAAGAGCATTGCGGTAACAAATGAGAATAGCCATAAAGAGCTCAAACGAGTTTACGATGGTCTTGCGCAAAGCCACCCAGAAGCTGGCAAAGCGTATTGGTTAACACGAACCTGGGATCTCGTGTGTTGGCAGCCTATCTATGTGACTTTCATTTCTATCTACGGGCTTCATTCATTGCCCGACATCAAGAATATCGGTCAATTTAGATACAAAGAGTTCATTACTGGCTACCGCTTCTTTAATGGTGATCATCAACATGGTTCACCAGAAGAGCTGATTCCCGATGCTGGTGAAGCCATTCTTGCACTGACTGAGTTTTATCGAAGCCAGATCAGTGAATGGACACGTATTCGCCCAGGATTTACCAATCATTTATTGGCCGATCTATTGTTAGGCAGTTTGATAAAACTTCAGCAACACGAACCAAGCCTGACCAACGATTACATTATTGCGCAAGCTAAGCTTTGGTTAGAAGCATGCCAGTTGTCTGAAAATCATTTAGACAGCCTTAAAGTGGACTCTAGTTCGGGGATGTTAAAACTGATCAGAATCAGCTGCTGCCTGGTTTATAAGTGTGATTCAAGAAAGTACTGCGACGATTGCCCTAGGCATCCAAACAACAAAAAAATCGCTTAGTCACGCCATTTATTACAGCTAATACACCTATTAAAGTTCAATACGACGAGCCTTCTCCCATTGAGCTTCGCTACTGATCTAATTACAGGACTGACATGTTTCAGCTTTCAAACATAAAAATTGTTCGTGATGAACGAACCATTCTCTCAATCGAAGACCTCGCGATTCCGACCAATGAACTGACAGTCGTTCTTGGCCATAATGGTTCGGGTAAATCTACACTCGTTAATTTACTCTCAGGGCAGATGTCGCCGGATCACGGCAGCGTGGAACTAGACGGCGCTTCCCTCTCTTCATTCAAAAGCAAAGATTTAGCGAAAAAAATTGCTTATCTACCGCAAAAGCTCCCCGCTTCTGCAGGCTTAACCGTAGAAGAGTTGGTTCGTTTAGGTCGCTTCCCATGGAGAGGCGCGCTAGGCCGTTGGAATTCAGAAGATAAGTCGATTATCCAACAAGCGATGGAAAGAACCGGTGTCACTGAATTCTCGCAAGCCTTGGCGGATGATTTATCTGGAGGAGAACGTCAACGCGCGTGGGTATCGATGTTGTTGGCTCAACAATCACCAGTACTAATCCTTGATGAACCAACTTCGGCACTGGATGTGCATCATCAGTTTCAGCTTATGGGTTTACTGTCTGAACTAAACAAAACGGAAAATGTTGGGGTGATCGTCATTTTGCACGATTTGAATCTAGCACTGCGTTACGCGACACACATCGTTGCACTGAAAAAAGGTCAGATTGCTTTTGAAGGCAGTGCGGAGAAGTTATTAGATGAACAAGCGCTATCAGCTTTGTATGAGTCTTCTGTTCGCCTGATCGATCATCCAGTTCCAGCTAAGACAGCAGCAAGCGAGAAGGTTGCAGTCGTCTGTGAATAGTTCGGGCATTTCAGCTTAAGTCTAAGCTCTGAGCTCTAAGCTCTAAGCTCTAAGCATAAAGAAGGCCATTGAAGTCTCAGAACTTTAATGGCCTTTTCGTTTTTCACTCGCTAGCTAAATAATTAAATAACTAATTAACTAGCTCAGCTGCGACTCTCTCGCTTCTTGACTACTGAAACCACGCAAAATATTAATCAGAGTAACAATAGTGAACAACATGATGACAAGCGATAAATGCCACGCTTCTCCTAGCCCTAACTGAACCAACCCCATACTCACCATTGAAGACACCACCATCTGCCCGCCGCCAGACATCGCAGCAGCCGCGCCAGCGTTCTTCTTATAAGGCAACATCACCAACGCCTGAGCACAAGGCAACGCAATACCATTGCCAAGAATCATCAAGAACTGGCCAAGCATGAGATACAAAGGCTCAAGTGGGCAAAAGAAAAGCCACAACGCCGCAGAGATATGCAATACAGGGGTACATAACAGAGTTTTCTTGTTGCCCAACATGGGGCGAATACGGTTACATAAACTTGTTCCACCCAGCATGCCTAAAGCAGGAATCACCGCCCACATCGCGTATTCATCAGACGTCATGCCAATCTGATTTTGCATAATAAATGGCATCACTGATACGGTAGTGATCATCAAACTAAAGTTAAGCCAGCCAATACTCGCAAAGCTCATAAAATAGCGAGAAGTTAATAACTCTTTGTATTGAGAAACCATTTTCTTTGGCGAAGGGATAGCCGAAACCTGAGTGACGGTTTCTTTAAACTTGAACGCCAAAACCACCCAAGCTAATGAGACATAGCCAAGTAGCGAGATGAAAACCATGCTCCAGCCGAAATGGAAGTTAATAAACCCACCGATAACCGGTGCGATCAAAGGTGTTATAGACGCAACCATAGCAATGTAAGACATCGCGAGCGGCAAATCTGCCCCACTGAATCTATCCCGTGTTGAGGCGCGAGCAAGTACAGCGCAACAGCCAGTCCCTAAGCCTTGCAGAAAACGTCCCATTACCATGCTAGTAAATGAATGGCTAAAGAAGATGATCATTAATAGCCCAAGCATGGCGATTAATAATCCGCTCAGCAGTACTTTCTTGCGCCCTAGAGCATCGGAAATTGGGCCATAAATAAACTGAGAAGGCCCAAAACCTAACAAATAGACACTCACCAAGAGCTGAGCTTGCTCTAGCGAGACATCGAAATCTTTCGCGATCCAAGGTAATGATGGAAACACCAAGCCCATACTGAGTTGGCCAATACTGATGACCAAACACGCAAGTAAGATCGATTTAAAATCAAATCGACGACTCATGATGTAAAGTATCCAATATAACCGCTGTTTTGAGGCCGGGTGGTTTGAGAATAGATAGCTTGGGTATTAACCTCACAACATACAGACAGAGAAAACAGCGAAGATGTTGCAAGGGTAGTATTCATTATGCTCCGAAGGAATCGAATAGAGAGTGGCAGGCTAAACATACGTGAGCTTGTATAATCATACAATACTCGCTCAACTAAATAAGTGAATAGTCACTTTTCAGTAACCCAACCTTTGCACCTATCGACCACAAGCTAAACTAATACCACGTCATGACAATCAAGGGACTTCCATGAACACTCATCATCGTATTCTTTCCTGTGCTTTGGTGCTCATCGCATCGAGCCCAATATCCTCTGCTTTTGCATGGCAGGCAGAGAAGATCACCAACGGGCTAGAGATCCCATGGGGGCTCGCTTATGTCGATGACAGTACTATGCTTCTCACAGAAAAAGCAGGCGTCATTAAACACGTTAATTTAAAGACGGGTGAGCAAAGCACGCTGTTCAGGCTGCCCAATGTTTGGGCGAAAGGCCAAGGTGGTCTGTTGGATATCGCGCTCTCCCCTTTTGAAAACGAAAAGTTCTACGTCACTTACAGTAAAGACGTCGATGATGAAGGCGTAACGACACTGGCTTCTGCTAATTACAGCAATAATGAAGTTACCAATTGGACAGACGTGTTTGTATCTAAATCCAGAACAGACACTGGGCGTCACTTTGGTAGTCGTATCACCTTTGATGATAGCCACCTGTATTTTTCAATCGGCGACCGTGGTGATCGAGACAACGGCCAAGACACCATGACTCACGCCGGATCAATATTACGATTGAATGCTGATGGAAGCACACCAAGCGATAACCCATTCTCGGATAACAGCAAGGTGCTCAATGAGATTTGGAGCTATGGCCATCGTAATCCACAAGGCTTGTATTACGACTTCCCGACCCAGAAGCTGTGGTCGATTGAACATGGTCCGCGAGGCGGTGACGAAATCAACTTAATAAAAGCAGGTGCCAACTACGGGTGGCCTGTCACATCACACGGAAAAGAGTATTGGGGCCCAATTAGCGTAGGCGAGTCTGAAACTAAAGATGGCATTGAAGCGCCGAAAAAAGTCTACGTTCCTTCAATCGCTCCGGGGAGCTTGATTGTTTACCAAGGGGATAAATACCCAGAGTTAAAAGGAAAGCTGCTGGCTGGCGCACTTAAGCTTACCCACATCAATATTGTGACAGTCAATGGACAAGGTGAGGCAATCAAAGAAGAACGTATTTTAGAAGATTTAGGCGAGAGGATAAGAGACATTGAAACTTCACCAAGCGGCGACATCTTTTTCAGTACCGATAATGGCAACCTGTATCGCTTGAAAAAGTAGTCAAAACCTCGCTCCAATAGAAACATGATACTTACAATGAGGTTTATAAATATAAGCCGTTAAAATTGGGTTCAGGCACCAATTAGCGGCTTAATAATTTAGAAAATAAATGTGCCAAAACAGTGCAATTACTCCAAATTCGTCATCAATTTCGACCACCTTTTTCACAAAAACTACAACAAATCACCATACAACTGTAACTCCATGATATTTAAGGAATGCAAAGTTTGACTACCCCCAAGTTTCTGCAACCTTTCACTATGGATTCGATTGACTATCCCCTGATTTGATTTAGACTTCATCTCGGCTAGAAAGAAAGTTCTTTGTATATAAACATTTCGTTGGATTACTAGTAACCCCGTTGTGTTGTACGCAATAGCAATAAACTTTTCCGCGCTATCAGTGCCACAATTGGCTCAAAATAAAAATTTAATTTTAATTTTAGGATATCATCATGTCTAACACAGTTACTGGTAAAGTAAAATGGTTCAACGAAACTAAAGGCTTCGGCTTCATCGAGCAAGAAAACGGCCCAGACGTATTCGCACACTTCTCTGCAATCACAGGCGACGGTTTCAAAACTCTTGCTGAAGGCCAACAAGTTGAGTTCACTGTATCTCAAGGTCAAAAAGGCCCACAAGCTGACAGCATCAAAGTACTTTAATCTAGTATTTTAAAGCTTTCTAAAAATAGCCAGCCTCTGCTGGCTATTTTTTTACCCGCTATTCAGAGATTTAAGGTAACAAGACACCCTACTACCGATGAAATAGACCAATTAAAATAAGCGCTAGAAGAACGCGAACAGCGCAGAGAGAACAAAATCCCCTACTCTATGCTTCTAGACTTCAGCATCCTGAGCTGTATGAGAGTAAGTGAAGTGTGTGGTGGTATTCGATGGGAAGATTTAAACGAAGAACTTAGAACTGTGATCGTACGTGACCGAAAAAACCCACGTAAGAAAGAAGGCAACCAAATGGTCGTCCCTCTACTCGGTGAAGGTGCAAGCCGCTTGTTCGAGAAAGGCTTTACCATTGAGGAAGTTGCTCAAGTAACTGGGCATAGGAACCTAAATACTTTGTGGCAGGTTTATACCCAACTGTTCCCGCATAAATTGCATGGACGTAAAATATAAAAGCGATTAATGGTTTATAGTGAATTTAAAAATATTGACTCGAAGAGACCTATTTGTGTTCACAAGTAGGTCCCTTGCTGATGGTGAACAAAAGCTATTCAACCTATCAAGGTCTTGGACAAAAGTGAGTTTAATAAAAGATTGCAGGAGCAACACATAATCACCCAGAATAATCGGTTACAATCTTAGAGATTTTGCTACTTGCAACACATCAAATGGTTGTGAGAAATACGTGTCGGAAAAGTTTTTAGCATCTTCAATTCCCACCTCCACGACAGAATCAATGGTATCTGGAAAACCCCTTACTAACTTTTTCCACTGCTCAAGAGGCTTTTCATCGTTGGTAAATGATACATATCGAAGCATTATACGAGTGTACTCCGCTCTCTCAGCAATTGAACATCGCTCCATAGCCCTTTCGAACGCAAACAGCAGAACTCCTTTTTTGTTCTCATCAGTTAAGTTATTAAACCAAACATTTTGGATTCCCTTGCTATATTGAAAGCTGTTTCGTTGAGATAAACAGAGTTCAACCTTTTCGTCTAGAGCTAGATAAGACTGATCCATATCAGCTTTTAAGTGCGCCTCCCAAGTATCCGAAGCAGACACTGAAAAAGCTACCAACGAAAGCATAGAGATAAGGATCTTACAACGCATTATGAACGCACTCCCAGAACTTGCGCTCTTCCCCATGAGTATTTAGTGCTGCCATTCCTGAAAGTTGCACTAGCCTGCTTCGCTCAAGAGCCCCAACAGCTGCCACGGCATCTTGATATAGCACCCAATCATAGGTAGTTGCATTATATGACGCAGATGCAATAGCAACGCCTTTATAAGAGTCGCGTCCAGCAAAGATTTGGAAGAAAGGAACTGCCTTAATGATCTTGTCTAGAACAGAGCTCATGTCTGTGATGTGGTTCATTTGTTCAATGTATTCCTGCGTACGAGCTGATGGCTTAAAACCCTCAACACGACAAAACTCACCTTTAACCATAATCTATAACTCGCCTTAAAAATTAGGTCTATGATTTTAATAAAAAAACAAACAAAAGGAAGGTGACATCCGCACTAAATTAGTAGTGATAGTGACTAAAAGTAGATCATAAACACTAATCAAACTTAGTTTAGACATAAGACTTGTAGCTAATCGAACGAACTGAAATAATCTTCCTTTAGTTACCACAGTCTCTGAGCTCAATAATTATATGGTTGACCTATTATTTTTCTTAGCTTTAGCTGTCTATTTTGTATTTTGGTCTGGAAGTGATACCAGCAAAAAACAAGCATCTATCGCCATGTCGGTTTATCTTGTATACCTGTTTGTTTACAAGATTATTCCCCCTTTCCCAGTAATGACGACCAAGTATGATGGCCAGCTCTACGGCTTTCTGCCACTTGTTTCGTTAGGCGTTATCTTGCTCCCCCATTTTAATGGTCAATCACCTGAAGTAGTCACACGAACATTAGGCTGGCTAGGAATCATTACCGCTATTTTCATTATGCTTTGTTTTAAGTTCTACGTCTGGTAGTCCTAAATTTTAAGCTCATTCAACTAGCCTTGTCTTTACCTCAATAGCTGGTACCTATTACCAGCGAATATAAGTTTCATTAAAACACGCTACTTCCGGCCCACCTAGCATCAGCCACATACACTATTATTTTCAAACACTTAATATAAATACCAACCTAGGTCAAAGTGGTGATACTTTTACGACTGAAGAAGATAACAAGCTCAAAATTATGATGCGTGTAAGCCCAGACTCTCGACTCATCATCTGCTATGTTCCAAACAAGGGAACTTCTTCACTGTGGTTTCTCTCTACTACAAGAATTAACGTGTTGACGATGATCATGTGGGCCGTTATGAATCCAAATTTAAATGCTAAAAAGGTGCCTATTGGCTCCTTTTTATTTATCCAGCTAAGCTTTGGGCATAGAAACTAGCAAGCATTAAGGTGATAGAAACAGCAAGTAACACAAAAAGCCAAACTAAAATATAAAGATTTCGTCTCTTAGAAATGAAGCGATTGTTTTGTTTAAAGTACTTATCATTATTCAGAATGTTTTTCATGTCTTCGACCGTTAACACATTCTCATACGCCTTCTTCGATTGCTCATACATATCTCCAAACCTTTTTTGATCTTGAAATGATTCAACCAAAGCAAAACCAAATAAACTTGTAAACACAAATAAAGCCAGACCAATCACTAAAACAAATACATCCGAGCCAATAAAAGCAAATAAATCAGAATAGCTATAACTCTCACTGCTTTTCGAAAAGATCCTAAACAAGATGGTTGAAATTGCGAAGGTCGCGACACCAAACACACCCGTCTTAATTGAGTTTGCAACTTTCTCAGCAGCTTCCCCCGCTTTCTGTGCCGTCACTTGCATTTGGTCAGCTAACTTACTCGTAGCATCGATATAACTCTTCACGTCATCTTTCTGTGAAAGGATAAAGCTTGAATACGCTGAAGCTAAAACAGGCTCATTCACGCTCAATAAATCATCAACATGTAAAGGAATAATATTACGGGTTACACCAAGCTTATCTACTGAACTACCTTCATACACCCACTTATACAATGAC
This sequence comes from Vibrio sp. 10N.261.46.E11, assembly GCF_041472735.1. Classification (NCBI taxonomy): domain Bacteria; kingdom Pseudomonadati; phylum Pseudomonadota; class Gammaproteobacteria; order Vibrionales; family Vibrionaceae; genus Vibrio; species Vibrio sp. 10N.261.46.E11. The sequence continues at coordinate 56,009 of NZ_JBFRQW010000032.1, read as the reverse complement.
CATAAATATCTAGCATCAATATTTACTAAAGCTGCAAAATCATAAGAACCTGAAATGTCTTTTAAGCCTTTAAGCTGATACTCGATTGACTTACTATTTATTGAAGTTAGGTTAGCAAAAAAACTTATTAGGTAAGCATTCAATAGACCATTAAATACACTAGCAATAGCCTTTAGCTCTTTAGGATCACTCACTAACAACTTGAAGTGCCCAGGTAAAAATGGCCACTCCGATGCATTAGAAAAATGACCTAAAGTTCCTCGAATTCGCTTTGATTCATCAGCATCAGTTTTATTAAATTTGGGGTTAAATGAGTTAACTGAAAATTGACTCTTAGGTACAAAATAGAAAAACTCCGAATGAGACAAAGACTCGAAGTCACCTAAAAGAGCTACCCCACGAGCATCTCTCCGACCATAACGAGTAACGATCTCACCATGAACTTGCTCTAGAGACTTTCCTTTTAGATACGCTGACAGTGAATCAATTGAATAAACCTGGTCGACCAATAACCCAGGTTTTGGCTCAGCTGTCGACTTGAATATAGATAGGGAAAAAGAAAGTACCTCTTCACCCTCTAACTTTTCTATCTCATCACGTAAATCACCAAAGCGTTCTTCAAGGATAACTTCAGGTGTTGTATTCGAGAACTCTATAGAATCATCCAGGTCATGGAAAACTTTTATCGTAAATCGGTCTTGATGCTTTCGGTATTTTTGAAGAAAACTAGCCAACGAATCAACATCACTTTCAAATAAGTTAGCTAGTTTGCAAGATGCAGAGAAGTGAGTGAGAGATTCAGTGATGCCTTCCCACTCTTGAACTGGTTTTGCCCAAATACTTCTAACATCATCTAACATGATTACTCTTCTTTCCTGAAATGCTCGAAACCTTCGTCAGAGAAGATGATTACACCCTTTCGACCGTGTTCTTCATGAGGCAAAATAATTTCATCTAAATTATCAATACCGTATTTCAAACTTAATTCAATTTTGTCTGTCAAATTAATCACAGTGTTCTTCTTTGCCTTCACATCTGTCATGTTAATTTGAAAGTGAGGGTCAAATGCGTGCTTCCCTTTTTTCTTAGCGGGGAGCTTTAGCAACTCATCTGCAAAGTCTTTTGCCACAAAGTGTTTATCTAATGCTTTGTGCTGACCAAAGACAGTCTCAACCAACTCATTATAAACAACGGTTTGACCGTGGTTGTTTCTTAGGTAGGTGATCAAGTGATTACGTAACGCTGTATAATCTGATTTAAAACCGTCTCGTTTTACTTTCTTGAGAGCACCATCAATCGCATTAAATGCATTGGCTGTATTTACATTATCAGATCTTACTGGATATACATCCAGAAATTTTATCCAAAAAGCATTGGCTCTTGATACAAACAAGCTAGCGGGCTTACCTGACTCAAAGCGAATAAGTGCTGTATTTAGAGCTTTTTTCTCTGTGGGTAGACCATATTGATGTTCGAAATCTACAACACTCGCGAACTCTTCTTGCTCCATTTTAACTAACACTAGGATATCAACGTTAGCTTCAGGTGGTTTGCAGTGAATAAGCAGTAAGCTACCTGGCGTAACCTTTTTATCGAGATGCTCGATTCGCTTTTGTGATACTTGTTGAGCATCCAAAAGGCTAGCAGAAAACTCTTCACATAACGCCTGCCAATGAGGCGCGTGTTCAATATACTTAAGAAACTCTAGTTCAACTGAAGATCCTTCATTAAAAATGAACTCTTGAGTATTCTCATTATCCTGAGTATGTGTAACTGCCAATTTAGCAAAGTCTTGAAAATTAGCACTAGAGTTAACATTACCCACAAACTTTTTGTACTCACCAGTTTCAATGAACAGGTGATAACAACTTGTATTCATATATTTCATTAACTAGCAATCCACATTTATTACTATAACTATCAACAAAAAAGGCGACCCTGAGGTCGCCTTCGCTTTTCTAAATCACCGCCTTCATGACGGTGGTAATAACTTTCCCGATTACCGCGAACTCGTCGAGTTTCTCCTCATTCACGATAAACGAATCATATTCTTCTTTGTTGTCTGAAATGACGTTATAGCCCTCGGCCATGATGTCGTACTTCAGGCGTTTTATGTAAACGTGCTTACCAATGCGAACAACATAGACACCATGCTTTACGGGGTGATCGAGTTCTCGGGTATCGACTAATACTTCATCGCCGTCGCTCAAAGTGTCTTCCATTGAGTCACCGTGGCAAATGATGATACGAGCATCTTCTTCTGTCAGGCCGAAACGTTTTAACCATAAGCAAGGTAGGAATTCGGTTCTGAGTTGGTATTCAGTATCGTTTTGAGCACCAAACCCACAAGACGCATAAACGTTGTACACAGGTACAGCGCACATATCGCCTATTTGAGAAGTGGCTTTCACAGACTTAATATTCGAAATCTCTGTGACATTGTCATCGATGACGTGATGAGATTCACTTAACCAATTGTTTCTCATGGTTTTATCATTCCAACAGAAAATGGACTTAGCAATAGCCTGTCTCCACAAACTCACAACCCAGTCTCCTTAAAGAGACTAAAGCGCACATTAAAGTGTATTACCCTAGTAACGAAGTCATCGCATAACAAACTATAGCCGCAGTTTAAGATCGGTATTGTATATGACTACCTGCGATAAACTGCAAACCGCTAAGAACTATAACACGCCATTACTGTGGTGGATATGATGCTAAGCCTTTGAATATTAGACATGTGTTAGACGCTGCATTTAATTTTCAATATTTTAGCTCTCTAAGCAATATTTGAGAATTAAGCTCACAGCAATCACAGCAATCACAGCAATCACAGCAATCACAGCAATCACAGCCAGAATAAATGCCGCTAAAAGCACACTGAACACTGTTTCGATTCGTAAAAAACAGAAGCGAACAGAGTGGTAAACATCTTTCTAAAAATAGCCAGCCTCTGCTGTAATGCCGTTCACTTAAGAGCGAACGGCATTAACCTTTAACGGTCAATTTCTATTGTTCACAGATCGACTTATTGCGGGGGATACCAACCCTGCTCTTCCATCACATAGCGAGTACTAAATGGTTCACTAAAGCGTTTCTGAAGTTCCATGACCTTAATCATGTCTATATTTTTCATTCTTTCCGACGTTTGCTCTTCAAGAGGTATTAAATCGACAGCGTTTCTATCAAATACCTCTTGGGCATCCTGCTCTTGAATAGCTTTGAGCAAAGCTTCAGTTTCGAAGTATGAACATTGTCTGTCATTGTAGTTCGCAATGTAGCTAGCTACGCTCTTTTTGTCTTCAATCGAGAGTGATTGAAACCAATCAGACTTTGGAAACGGGATTTCGTTTTTCTGAGCTAACTCAATACAAAAATCGATTCTCTGTAACCACTGTTTCTCTAAGCTCTCCACACTTGTTTGGCTATAGGCACAACCAGATAACAACGAAAGAGCTATTAAAACCTTACTTCGATAATTCAACCACACACCCCCAGAACTTTTGTTCCTCTCCATTTGTGAATATCTCACGTTCCATTGCTATTTTAAGGATCGTATTTCGAGTATAAGAGCTTGAACTCAACATCGCTTGACCAAACGTATCCCAGTCATTTTCTCTGATTGTTATCATCGTTTCAAACGGGCTTTTCGTGACACTTGGTGTGCCAAAGATAAAATAAAATGGAGTTGCCGCTAGAACTCCAGCTAAGAGGTTCCCTGATTCCATAATCGACTTAATATCAGCTACATCTCTCTTGCTTCTCTTACTAAGCTGCATGTTTTTTATTTCACAAACACCAATAGTTGCCATATCAATACTTCTCAAATTGCATACATTCTAGATGTTTTTTAGATATTTAGACTGGAATTGTCAATTCGCAAAAGTTGATGGTATGCACGTAAATAGAACAATCCGCACATTTACTGTCAGAAACATCATCTTAACCATAAACTCAGACCAATTAACTTAATGAGTGCTATCTATTTCAAAAAATAAACAGAGAGTTGTCGCCATCTGATTTTTCTATTTATCATAATCTAATGATTTTAATGAAACTCACTCGAAAGAAAATAACGACTTACTATCAGTCAATTCGGGGCAACAGTTAAATCAAGTATTACTAAAAATTTCTTCTTGCTAGCTAACTGTTCTACTTCGTTTATACTAGGCACAACTTATCTATAGGCTGTGATTTCAAAAAACTCATTGGTACACCTATAGTACACCTCATCCGATTGGAACCCTTACATCACATGGCTCTAAAACCCACAATCTATAAGTTTCGTATTTCTTTAACCGATATGAATCGCGACTATTACGACTCTTTTAATCTAACGGTTGCACAACACCCTTCTGAAACAGAACAGCGCATGATGGCTCGAATCATTGCTTTCTGTATTAATGCATCTCCTGAACTTGAGTTCACTAAAGGATTGTCTAGCATTGAAGAACCGGATTTATGGCAGAAGTCATTGGATGACCAAATCTTAGAGTGGATTGATGTGGGCGAACCCGATCCAGAACGCGTAAAGAAAGCGACTCGCTTATCTAAGTCTGTGAGTGTGTTCAGCTTCAACACTAAATCGAATGTTTGGTGGGAACAGAACAAAGGTAAATTCGGTTACCTGAAAGCTCAGATCGTTCGTCTAGACAACGATGGTATTGAGCAACTAGCAGCGATGACACAACGTACTATGGACCTTTCCGTAATGCTGTCGGGTAACTCTGCGTTTGTAAACAGCGACACTCAATCTGCAGAAGTCACGTGGGAAGAGCTACAGAGTAATGACTGAGATCCAAACTCAGACTGAACCTCAGCGCCAAACTAAGCTCGAAGCGTGTTTGCAGATCGCTGGTCTCGATTCAGTCAAAGCGTTGACGACTGGCTATGAAAAAGAGTTAAAGTCATTTATTGATGAAAACCATGCTCTGTTTAGACACGCTTGCGAGAACAAACCGGACAACTCTGCACGTCAGACGTTGCTTGGCCTGTTAACCAAGGTACATATCGATGCAAGCTATCGCTTTGAAAGCAATAAAGAAGCGAATGAGGCGATGCAAAATGTATTCGATACTACAGTGGGCACTGAGTACAGCGACAAGTTTCAAAACTCTAACGCTCAGCAGTTAAAGTTAATCACTCATTTGTGGTTGTTCATTCAGGGACGACTAGGAATGGATTACAGCCTTGCTAATGATCACGCAGCAGTAGCCGCTTCGTTGCTATCTCGCGTATCAAAAAACACCGATGATGAGATTCGCGTAGAGTTTATGGCAAGTTTTTATGATGGTTTGAATATCTATCAAGCTGAGAACAAGCCGTCCGGTTTTGTTCACCACTTTAAGCGTTTGTTTAATCTTTCTTAAGCATTCCACCAGCTGCTGTACCCAAATTTGCGCTTTATAGATTCTGTAGAGCGCATCTAATTTTCGTTCCAATCAACCTACCTCGAAAATGCAGATTCCCTACTCGCTCATTGTTCACTCTAGGGAATGACGACATTCGCAGTCATTGCACTTTACTTCATTGCAAGCACAAAAAAGCCCCGCAGAGTGCGAGGCTTAGAATCTTGATTGTCGATTTTCTAAGGCTAAATCGAGCTTATCAAATAACGAAACGTATTAACGCAGGCCGTGTAAGAACTCATGGCGTGTTGCTGGGTTTGATCTAAAAATACCCCCCAGAGCTGTTGTTGTTGTTTCGCTGGTTGCGTCCATTACACCACGAGATTTCACGCAGTAATGAACCGCATCCATGGTTACAGCAACATCATCCGTTTCTAGCAGCGTTTGTAATGCTACAAGGATTTGCTGCGTCATACGTTCTTGAACTTGAGGACGTTGAGCAAAGAAACGAACGATTCGGTTGATCTTCGAAAGACCAATGATCTTACCTTGCGGAATGTAAGCCACTGCGGTTTTACCATCAATGGTGACTAAGTGATGCTCACATGTGCTGGTGACGGTAATGTCTTTTACACGAACCATTTCACGAACACCCATCTTGTTTTCGATCACGGTGATTTTAGGGAAATTGGCGTAATCCAAACCAGAGAAAATCTCATCCACATACATTTTTGCAATACGTTGCGGCGTTTCTTCCAGGCTGTCATCTGCAAGATCAAGTTCAAGGAGAGTTAGAATCTCACGCATATGGTGTTCGATTCGTTCCTTTTTCTCTTCTCGGCTAACCTGGTTAGGACGCATTGGTGTCTCTAATCCGCGGCTTGCTAGCGCATCTTTAACCAACTTCGCTGATTCGCTAAGACCTGACATTGAACTTCCTCTTTTAATACCCCTTCTGGATGGCAAACAAGGATACTCGGAATTTTGATTAAATACACCCATATTTTAAGGGAGGTCATTATTTACGGGGCTTAAACTATGCTAAAGTGGCTGCAATTTCGTTGGCGAACATCTGTGATTTGATAATTATGGAGCCACCATTGCCAACCACTAAATCAAAATAATAACGACCAAAGGATTTCAATTATGGGCTGTTGCGACGCTCCCGGCTTAATGCCAATTGAAGAAGCACTAGATAAGCTGCTATCACCAATCAAACCAATCCAAACGACTTTATCTCTACCTCTTGCTGAAGCATTAGGTTATGTCCTTGCTGAAGATATTCTTTCCCCTATTTTCGTACCTCCTTTTGATAACTCAGCAATGGATGGCTATGCACTGCGCTTAGCAGACCTAGAGAACGGTAAAGTACTGCCATTGGCAGGCAAATCTTTTGCAGGCCAACCGTTCGAAGGTGAATGGCCAAGCAATACCTGTATTCGCATTATGACCGGCGCAAAAATCCCTGAAGGTTGTGACGCTGTCATCATGCAAGAAAATACGGTCGAAACTGACGCTGGTATTGAGATTCAACAAGACGACATCAAGCTGAACAACAATATTCGCCCTACTGGTGATGACATCAAACAAGGTGATATCGTTCTTAGCCGTGGTGAACGTTTAACACCTCGTGATATTCCAATGATTGCTTCACTGGGTGTAAGTCACGTGACGGTGTTACACAAGCCTAAAGTCGCGTTTTTCTCTACTGGCGATGAGCTAAAGCCACTAGGCCAACCTCTTGAAGACGGTCAGATCTACGATAGCAACCGATACGGCATTAAACCGCTGATCGAAGCCTTTGGTTGTGAAGCTATCGACTTGGGTATCATCCCAGATTGCCCTGCAACGCTTAAAGAAACCTTCGAGAAAGCACAGCAAATAGCAGATGTGGTTGTGACTTCTGGCGGCGTGAGTGTTGGTGAGGCGGATTACACCAAAGACATTTTGGAAGAGATCGGCCAAATCGGCTTCTGGAAACTGGCAATTAAACCTGGCAAACCGTTCGCATTCGGTGAATTAGATAACGCGTGGTTCTGTGGCTTACCGGGTAACCCAGTTTCAGCGATGATGACGATGTACGTGTTGGTTCAGCCTATGCTTGCTAAATTGGCTGGTCACACAGCGTGGACAGATCCGGAATCTATTCCTGCTATCACCAAGTCTGCATTCAAAAAAGGCCCAGGCCGTACTGATTACCAACGTGGCATCTACTCGATTGAAAACGGTCAGTTTGTCGTAGAAACAACAGGTAATCAAAGCTCTGGCGCTTTCCGCTCAATGAGCTTAGCAAACTGCTTTGTGGTACTGGAGCGTGAACGCGGACGTGTAGAAGTGGGTGAAACGGTTCAAATTCAGCTGTTTAACTCGACGCTTTACTAACGAGGCTTGTGATGGAAATACTGTCTGACGCAGAGATGCTTCGTTACAACCGCCAAATCATCCTTAAACAGTTTGATTTTGAAGGCCAAGAAGTACTAAAGCAGAGCTCAATCTTAGTATTAGGGGCAGGAGGCTTAGGTTGTGCCTCTGCCCAATACCTTGCGACTGCGGGTATTGGTAAGCTAACACTGATCGACGATGATGTTGTCGAGCTTTCAAACTTACAACGACAAGTCCTTCACACCGATGCTGATATTGGCAAGAAGAAGGTCGATTCTGCCGCTGAGTCGCTGCAGGTATTGAACCCTCATCTGACAATTGAAACTGTCGACCACAGGCTTGATGACCAAGCACTTGGAAAGTTGATTGAAACTCACTCCCTTGTTCTTGATGCCAGCGACAACGTAGAAACGCGCAATCAGTTGAACCGCTTGTGCTACACATCGAAAACGCCATTAGTCTCTGGCGCTGCGATTCGCATGGAAGGTCAGATTAGCGTATTCACTTATCAAGACGACGACGCGCCGTGTTATCAGTGCTTGAGTGCTCTATTCGGCAACGCTGCACTCAGCTGTGTTGAAGCCGGTGTGATGGCACCAGTTGTCGGAATGGTAGGTGCCGCTCAGGCTTTGGAAGCTATTAAGGTTATTGCTAAGTTTGGACAACCAAAGCAAGGCAAACTTTTGATTCTCGATGCTATGTCGCACAGCTGGCGTGAGATGAATTTAATGAAGATGCCTAATTGTTCGGTGTGTGGATAGACACAGTCGTAATCCTCTCCCACCGAAAACTTAAGCCTAAGCCTTGACTAAAGTCAGGGCTTTTTTAGAGCTCTACATTAGCTTCTCACATCGATTTATCAATTTGAAATACTCTATGAAAGATTAGTTTCATTTGAGTTCTCATTTTGAGAATATAATGAACACCTCAGCAAACTGAAATATAATAGCTAAAAATCAACAACTTAAAATTGGCACATAACTTGTAACTGTATCTAAACCTTCTATGACAAGGATGTAGATATGAGAATTACAACGTTAAGTTTGCTATTAAGTGCGTCTTTTGTCGCCAACTCCGCGCCATTCGATACCTGTCCAAGCCAGGCTTACCTCTTTCAATCAAAACCCGTTGAGGTTTGGGGTGTCAACCTAGTAACAGGTTCAACAACCCTTCTAGAAGACGATACTGGTATGAATGCCAATATCAATGGTGTTGGTTTCGACTTTCAAGACAGATATATCTACGGTTACGACACAACAAACAAACGCTTGGTGCGCCTTGGACAGGATTTCCAAGCTGAAGTCATCAATACCAGTGGATTACCAACCGATCACACCTTCTATGTGGGTGACGTATATGACCACGTTTACTACTTATACCGCACGGGCAAAGGGCTATTCACCGTTGACCTATCTCCTTTAGATGCCGACCCAAATGCGACCGTCACTGTAAATAAGATTGCAAACAGCCCCGCAACCGTAAAACTGACCGATTTTGCTTTTCACCCAAGTGATGGTTCTCTATATGGTATCGATAATAACTCCGGAGGCTTATACAGCTTCAACCCTACAACCGGTGCCGAAACCTACATCGGTGATACTGGAGAGTTAGGTACATTCGGAGCGGGTTATTTTGATGTAAACGGCTATTACTACGTATCTCGAAATCAAGATGGGAAAATCTACCGAATCAACCTATCTCCCGACAACGCGACCAATATCGCAGCAGGAATTGTTCCAGCCGTTGAATTTGTATCGAATGGACCTTCTTCCGGCCAAAACGATGGTGCACGCTGTGCTAATGCCCCAGTTGTTGACGAAGATTCCAACATCGACTTCGGTGACGCGCCAGATAGCTACTTGACTCTGCTCGCTAGCAACGGCCCTCGACATGAACTTGATGGCATCACCTGGTTAGGTACAAACGCACCCGACGCAGACCTTGATGGCTACGTCACACCACAATCAGATGAAACTGTCGGGGTGGATGATGAATGGGCAAACGGTGGCATCGGTTTTGTTACCGCACTTGAAGCCGGACTTGATTCAAAAATTATCGTAGAAGCTTCGACCTCTGGGTACCTATCAGCTTGGATCGATTGGAACCAAGATGGCAGCTTCGATGGTGCTAACGAACAAGTATTTACCGACTACCAATTGGATGCTGGTGAAAACGATCTGTTCCTAAATGTCGATATCAACGCACTAACGGGGACTACTTGGGCTCGCTTTAGATTCAGCCAACAAACCAACCTGAGCTACTTTGGTGGTTCGACATCTGGTGAGGTAGTTGATATTCAAGTTGATGTTCTTAACGACGGCGCTACAGCCCGTTACTTCCCAAGTGCTTCTGGTTACGCAACCTTGGCGTATGAAGATAACTGGCCTTATAAAGCTGATTACGACATGAATGATGCTGTGATTATGTATCGCATCACAGAGATCTTAAAAGACGGAAAAGTGGTTAAATCAACCATCGATGGACGTCTTGCGGCGGTAGGTGCTTCGTACAGAAATGGGTTTGCTGTTCGACTCCCTAACTTAGACCCGAGCTTAGTGAGTAGCGGAAACTCCTACATGAAGCACAATGGTGCATTCACTGCCCTCGACCTAGAAGATGGGCGTAGCGAAGCAATATTTGTTATCGCCAATGACCTAACAGAAAAAATCAGCACTGGCTGTACCTTCTACCGTACCAATAATGGATGTAAAGAAGATGAGCAGTTCTCATTCCAAATCGGTATTACCTTAGCGGGAGACGGTGTGAGTACTGACAGTTGGACTGACATGCCTTACGACCCATTCATCTTTGCAACGCCTGGGTATTATCACGGTGAAAACCTACCTCTACATCCTGGACGTAGTTGGGAGGTTCACTTGCCAGACCAAGCTCCAACTGAAGCATTTGATACAGTAAATCTATTCAATACGGGGCTAGGTGTTGACGACAGTGACCCCGCTGCGGGCAAGTATTTTAAAACCGCAGACAACCACCCTTGGGCGCTACTGATTACTTCAGACACGGAATGGGAATGGCCACTGGAATACGTAGATATTGTCACTGCCTATCCAAACTTTGCGAACTTTGCTGAATCCGGTGGTACTCAATCAACCGATTGGTTCCAAACACCTGCCGCTGACCAATGTTACTTGCCTTAGGAGAATGATCATGAATATGCCAATTAAACAGACAGTAACAAACGGTCACGAAAATTCGAACAGTGCTTTGTTACCTAACCAGTCCAATACCGAACATAAAAAGGGTACGCCGCAGTCGCAATGTTGGGGGTTGTCGAAATCCATACGTATTACATTACTCATTGCACCACTGGCGTTGTTAGGTTGTGGGGGCGGAGGCGGCGATGGTGGCTCATCAGCGTCAAGCCCATCGCCTTCAACACCTGCGGTGACATCACCTGTGACGTCAACACCAGTGACGTCAACACCGGCAACGTCAGCGCCTGTTACATCAGCACCAGTGACGCAAACACCAGCAGCGTCAGCACCTGTGATATCAGCGCCCGTTACATCACCATCAGTGGCCTCAACACCAGTCAATGTCGCTATAAACCCGGCGCCGACACCAGTTAACGCGGTGCTCTCCAACGGCCCTCAAGCGTACAAAATGGATGAACTCGTAATCCCTGATGGTTTCGATTACAACTCTGTAGATCAATTCGACCTCAGTATTGATATCAGTAACATCTCAACCGATCGTTCGTTTGTATCTGTATATAGCCGATTTACCACAAGAACAGATTCAACCTACAAGCCGGATTATTCAAGTAAGGTCATTGGCGGCCCTTTAGACAACGGAACATTCACCTCCAACTTTGCGGCGCCTTTAAGCGAAGATACTCTGTTGATCGAAATCTGGTTTTATGACGGTCAAGCACCGCTACAACAAGTCGTTGCAAGTAACGACTCACAAATCACTTGGTAAACGTAAAGGAATGAAAAGCGCTGAGTTCACTTAGACAATGGCTAAATTCAGTTGGAGTTAGGCAGCAGTCTCGAAGTCAAAAGTCAAAAGTCAAAAGTCAAAGCATAAAGGTGAGCAATGAGGCTCACCTTTTTATTTGGGCGCTATTTCAATTTTCAGTACTGGTTATGTTCACTTTATCGAAAGCCTGTCTTATCTTTTAAAGATGACTTTCAAAGGCTTACTTTATGAAACAGTTGAAAATAGGATTCGTTATATTGTCGATTGGTATTGGGCTACTTTTATTTCTCACCTATTTCCCGATGACATCTTCTACCGGAGAACGCATTGAAGCCACAGTCATCTCCAATACGCTCACTCAATCCCTAGACGGACATAGGCGCTACCTCACGGTTGAAACTCAAGACAACGAAATATTTCGCGTTTCCATTCCACCAACAATAGACTGCCCTCTTGATTCTGTGGTCGTGCTTGATACATTAAACAATCAAATAACCGGACAAAGCAGCTATCAGTTCATCCACTGCCGGGCTGCGCCTTAGTCGCCGATATAACAACAAGAATGGATATAAGAAGAATGAATCAGCCACTCATTTCACCAGAACAACTTCAACAACGTTTGCTAGAAGAAGACAATATTGTAATCCTCGACGCCAGTATCGAATTTCAGATCCCAAGTGAGTCAGAAAAGATCAAAGGGCAAATGATTCCTGGAGCTATTCGTTTCGACTACGATAAAGACTTTTGTAACAAGCACACTCTGCTCCCTCACATGTTCCCGACCGAAAAACACTTCAATACACGCGCACAAGAAATTGGTATCAATCAAGACAGTACGATCGTGGTTTACGATAACTCAGGAACTTTTGCCTCGCCTCGCGCATGGTGGATGTTTATGGCAATGGGACATAACAACGTTTATATCTTAGATGGCGGTTTACCAGCATGGATAGATGCAGGCTACGTAACAGATACCGACTTCAAAACAACAGTGCAAACCGGCAATTTTGAAGGGAGTATTCAAGGCAACTATTTTGTAAACGCTCAGCAGATTGAAAGTTACTCAACCAGCAAGAGCGCGAACATTGTAGATGCGCGTTCTCAAGCTCGTTTCGATTCAGAAGTTCCTGAACCACGTCAAGGCTTACGTAGTGGCCACATCCCAAACTCAGTTTGCTTGCCGTTCGCTCAAGTCTTAAATGCAGGTAAATTGAAACCTAAAGAAGAGTTAGTTGACATTTTCTCGACCCTAAATTTAACCCCCTCTCAACCTATGTTCTTTAGTTGTGGTTCTGGGGTAACGGCTTGCATCATCTTATTAGCCGCTAAACTGGCCGGTTATTCAGGTGATATGGGTATTTACGATGGTTCATGGACTGAGTGGGGCGCGAATGAGAAGCTACCTATTGCCGTAACTAAAATGTAATTCAGCTTCGCTTAATGACACTGTTAGAATATACTGTGCATGCATACGGAGCTTGCTAAAGGCTATGGTTGCAATTCAGAACACTTAAGCATCTTATTGCTTAACACGCTAGGCACTTAATAGCTCAGGTGTTTAACGCAATTGTAACTTGAAGACGTAATCGCTCGAAGATGCAGTCGCTTGAAGACATGCTTACTTAACGATGCTGTTACTTAACTATGCAGTCACTTAACGACATAGTAATTTAGTGACTGAGTTAACGCTACCTCCGTGTAAAACCATACGATTTCTAGAAAAAACCGTGATTAACCATGGGTTAATTTTTACCATGTTTAAGAGTGTTAATATTTCACTCAAGAATCTCTGTTCGTAGCCGTTACACTATTTAATCATTGATATATTCATCTTTGATGTTTTTATGCCTCGTTGCATTAATCACACTGGCGATATAAACGTTTGTCACTTGCAGTCTGTTAAAAGTAGTCACCAACAAAAGGCATCTCATGGCTCTATTTAAGAAAAATATCTGGTCGCTGTACGCTCTGATCGTGCTGCTTACCCTGATACTTTTCAGCGCCTTTGGCATAACCAAGTGGCAATCAAACAGAGATGACTTTACTAAGCAACAACATATCCAAGTTGAGATCTTCTCTAGCTCAGTAAACTCTCTATTAACCAGCCAAGAAGCACTGCTTGAAGTGGTTGGACATCAGCTTGCTCAGCAGTCCGATTTTACCCGCACAGCTTCGATTCAAATTCGGCCAATCTTAGATAAACTGCTCGACACTCACCCCGCTATTGCAGCTTTTGGTTTGTTAAATCCTCAAGGGGATTACCTGTCAATCAGCTCAAACCTACAGCTGTCTGACCAATTTAATTTACTAGACCTCCCATACACCAAAGACTCATTTCTAGAGGCTGTATCTAGCGAAAAAATGGTTTTGGGGCGCACTTATTTCCATGATTCTCTTAACAGCCTCGTGATCCCATTGAGAAAATCCATTTCTATTGATGGCAAGAACGTTGATGCGGTCATGACAGCAGGCTTACGCTTAGACAGCACAATCTTGTTTGAAAACAATGCGCACGCAGGCAGTTACAACACGTTAACTCTACTTAGAACCGATAACTATCGTCAGTTTTTTTCTAGCGATATCGAGTCGCTAGACGCTTATTTGACACCGGTTAACAACGACCTGATGGCTCGCATTGCCAAAAGCTTTTCAGAACAAGTGAGTGTCAGCGTCGAAGATGCTAAAACGGGCAAATACACGTATTCTTTCTGTAACGATGACGGCGCATTCCCATCACTCGTTAGCGCTAGGTACATTCCAGACTACAAACTTTGGGTTGTCGGCCGAACAGACCTAGGGCACGTTGATGGTATATTCGCAAAAGAGTTCGGCGCTCTTTTCTTTGTTTTTATTATTCTTCAGCTTGGTTTCTACTTCTTAGTAAAGTCGATTGCCAAGAACGAGCAACGAACTCGCAGTCAACTGATTTACCAAGCCAATCACGATCCATTAACCTCTCTCCCCAACCGTTCATATATGCGCAAAAACATCGGTAAATGGATTGAAAATGAATCAAAGCCATTCTCGCTGCTGTTTATCGACATCGATAACTTCAAATGTGTTAATGATACCCATGGACATGACTTCGGAGACAAGGTGCTCAAACAAATTGCGTTACGTTTGATGCGGTTCCGCTCTCGAGTCAGCCTATTAGTGCGAGAGTCTAGTGATGAGTTCTTGTTTTTAACACCGCTGAGTAGTGAATCTGAAATTAAACGACTATCAGAACGAATTATTGACGTTCTCTCTCGGCCCTATGAAGTTGAACACTCTCAATTCTTGTTGGGCTGTAGCATAGGTATTGCTAGGTTCCCAGAACACGGAAAAGATTTAGATAGCCTGTTGCGCTCTGCCGACATTTCTATGTACAAAGCGAAACAGCAGCAAAACTCATACAGTATTTTCACGACTGAGATGCAAGACGCACACCTCTACAAAATGAAAGTAGAACAAAGGCTTCGTATTGCTATCGATAAACAAGCTTTATTTATGGTTTTTCAACCATTGGTTCGTGCAGATAAAAGCACTCACGGTGTAGAAGCGCTTGTGCGTTGGGTAGATGATGAACTGGGTTTTGTCCCGCCAGACGTATTTATTCCTATTGCTGAAAGCACAGGTTTAATGCAAAAACTCGGCACCTTTATTATTGAATCTAGTGTTATGCAAATCGCTCATTTACACCGAACGACGAACCAAAATATCGGATTATCGATCAATATATCAGTCCGTCAATTCTCGCATGCGTCGTTCTCCGATCACTTGTTCGCGACACTAGAGAAGTATCAATTCTCGGCGAGCAGCTTAACACTTGAGATTACCGAAAGCCTGTTTATTGAAGATGTAAACTTAGTAAAACCCATTTTCGAAGCCTTACATGAAAAGAATATTAAAATATCTTTAGATGACTTCGGTACAGGCTATTCATCACTGAGCATGTTGAAGGATCTCCCTATCGACGAGCTTAAAATTGATAAGAGCTTCATTGATAACATCGCAGTCGATCAACAGTCACTAACAATGGTCCAGAACATCATCGCTATCGGTAAAAACTTCGGTATGGTGGTGCTGGCAGAAGGCGTAGAATCAAACGAACACTTCGCGATTCTAAAAGCATGCGGATGTGACTTAATGCAAGGTTACTACTTCTCTCGTCCTATTCCTTACGATGAACTGTACGCGTATCTCTCCTCTCCAAAAATCATGGATAAAGAGTCAGAACCTATTCTTTAGCGAGAACAAAAAGGGAGCCCAAAACTGGCTCCCCTGTTTTGTATTCAGCTAATCATCTAACTCAGCATGTTTCAACTGCTCATCCAAGTTAAGTACCGTTAATGCATTGCTTACGCTGGTTGCAATTACATCGACCACGCCAGTTCTTAATGCGCCTAACAAAGCGAGTGGCTTACTGTTCTCGGCAGCGATAGCGATTACTTCGGCGATAGGACGGAACTCTTCCAAGCCTAAGCCGATGACTCGGTCGCTCATTACCGTGTTCGCTGCTTTGCCGTGTACATCAAAAAAGTCGTAACCCGCAAAGTCACCGACCACACCTTGTAATAAGCGAGACTGAACAACCTCACCCGCAGTAAACCAGCCTAGATCGACCATGTAGCTGTTTTCACTCATATCACCAATACCGACCAAAGCAACGTCGGCCTTTCTGGCTAGATCGAGCGTTTGCTTAACGGTACTATTTTCCATGAACGCGGTTTTTTGTGCTTTGTTTTCTGCATAAGCGGGCGCGTACAAGGTCTCAGACGAGCCTCCGTACTTTTTGGCTAGCTGCCTACATATATGATCGGCATTAAACATTCCGCCTCTTGGGTGAATGCCGCCAATACCACACACGAATTTACAGTCACGTGGCGTGATTACACCAGTGTGGTGAGCAACAGACGATACGTTTCGACCCTGCCCAACCGTTACCACCATGCCGTTTTTCAGGGTGCTCGTTAGGTAGTTAGAGACCAAACCCGCAACTTGGAGTCGTTGCTTCTCTTCATTCGGTTGATCTAATGCAACAAGCGCACGCTTCACACCAAATCGTTCGATCAAGCGTTGTTCTATCTTCGCACTGAATACTGGGTGGTACTTCACCGTGATCTCAACAATACCCTCGTCGCGTGCCTGCTTGAGCATTCGACCAACCTTTGCACGAGAGATAGAGAACTTTCTAGAGATCTCTTCTTGCGTAGCGCCATCTTGATAGTAAGCAACCGCGACTTCAGTGAGGAGATCAGTGTTTTCTTCGGAAACATCTTGGATATTCTTACTCATATACCACGCAACCTATATTTAACAATTATTTTACCTGCTTTGAGAACAAATGTTCGATGCGTCAGCAAGTGATACACAAGTTTACACCGCGAACATATGTAACGGCAAGGTTCATTTGCTCACTACGATAAACAAGGTTTTGATGTTGATTAATTCCCCTCCCTTTACTCGTTAAACGTTTGCTTGGATACCCCATGATTACTAGAGCGAAATATATTTGACTGAAGTCACCATACAGCACTATTTACCGTTGACTTTGGTGCTAGATCGGATAAATATGGCTACATCATTTACTCATCGAGCGATCAAATGTTCTGTGCAAATGTTCGTTCGGAGAAAAATTTAAATTAATGTAAGTTAAGCTCTCTGGTACAGCCACTGAGAACTTCATTAGTTAGCTTACAAATGCCCACACCTCTCATATTAAAGAGGTGTTATGCAATAGATAGGATGATCAAAATGAGCAATAAATTAGAGCAACTTCGTAAACTAACAACTGTTGTAGCTGACACTGGCGATATCGAAGCTATCAGCAAGTACACTCCTGAAGACGCAACAACTAACCCATCTCTAATTCTTAAAGCCGCTCAAATTGCTGAGTACGCACCTCTAATCGATGCTTCTATCGAATACGCTAAAGCGCAAAGCGCTGACAAAGCTCAGCAAGTTCAAGACACTTGCGACATGCTTAACGTAAACATCGGTAAAGAAATCCTGAAAGTTGTACCTGGCCGTATCTCTACAGAAGTAGATGCTCGCCTTTCTTACGATATGGAAGGCAGCGTTGCTAAAGCGCGTCAACTTATCAAAATGTACAATGACGCTGGCATCACTAACGACCGCATCCTTATCAAACTGGCTTCTACTTGGGAAGGCATCCGTGCTGCTGAAATCCTTGAGAAAGAAGGCATCAACTGTAACCTAACGCTTCTATTCTCTTTCGCTCAAGCTCGTGCTTGTGCTGAAGCTGGCGTTTTCCTTATCTCTCCTTTCGTTGGCCGCATCATGGACTGGTACAAAGCGAAAGAAGGTCGTGATTTCGAAGCTTCAGAAGATCCAGGCGTGATCTCAGTAACAGACATCTACAACTACTACAAAGAGCACGGTTACAAGACTGTTGTTATGGGCGCAAGCTTCCGTAACATCGGCGAGATCCTTGAACTTGCTGGTTGTGACCGTCTAACTATCGCCCCTCAACTTCTAGCAGACTTAGAAGCGGCAGAAGGCAAAGTAGTAGAGAAGCTTATCGACTCGAACGGCACTAAAGAGCGTCCTGCTCCAATGACGCATGCTGAGTTCCTATGGGACCACAACCAAGACGCAATGGCTGTAGAGAAGCTAGCAGAAGGCATCCGCAACTTCGCAGTTGACCAAGGCAAACTAGAAGACATGATCGCAGCTAAGCTGTAATCACTACATAATAAATAAGAGGAACGAATTTCGTTCCTCTTTTACATCTATCCACAAATTTTTTATTTCGAATCAATTTTGGAAGCAATTATGAACCGCAAACATTTAGCTAACGCTATTCGTGCACTCAGCATGGACGGCGTACAACAAGCAAATTCAGGCCACCCAGGCGCACCTATGGGTATGGCTGACATCGCTGAAGTTCTTTGGCGTGGCCACTTGAACCACAACCCGGCAAATCCAGAATGGGCTGACCGCGACCGTTTTATCCTGTCTAACGGCCATGGTTCAATGCTGATTTACTCTCTGCTTCACCTAGCAGGTTACGAGCTTTCAATTGAAGATCTTAAGAACTTCCGTCAACTGCACTCTAAGACTCCAGGTCACCCAGAGTACGGTTACGCACCAGGCATCGAAACAACGACTGGTCCTTTAGGTCAAGGCATCACTAACGCTGTGGGTATGGCGATGGCTGAGAAAGCGCTAGCAGCGCAGTTCAACAAAGAAGGCCACGACATCGTAGACCACTACACTTATGCATTCATGGGTGATGGTTGTCTGATGGAAGGTATCTCTCACGAAGCATGTTCTCTAGCGGGTACGCTAGGTCTTGGTAAGCTGGTTGCTTTCTGGGATGACAACGGTATCTCTATCGATGGCGAAGTGGAAGGTTGGTTCTCTGACGATACACCTAAGCGTTTCGAAGCTTACGGCTGGCACGTAATCCCTGCAGTAGATGGTCACGATGCTGACGCTATCAACGCAGCTATCGAAGCCGCTAAAGCAGATCCTCGCCCTACTCTAATCTGTACTAAAACAGTGATTGGCTTTGGTTCTCCAAACAAAGCAGGTACGCACGACTGTCACGGTGCACCACTAGGTGCTGAAGAAATTGCAGCAACACGTAAAGAATTAGGTTGGGAGCACGGTCCTTTTGAAATTCCGTCGGAAGTTTACTCAGAGTGGGATGCGAAAGAAGCAGGCGCAGCTAAGGAAGCAGCGTGGAACGAGAAACTTGCAGCTTATGAAGCAGCATACCCTGAGCTGGCAGCTGAATTCAAACGCCGCGTAAACGGTGATCTTCCTGCACAGTGGGAAGAGAAAGCAAACGCAATTATTGCTGATCTTCAAGCTAACCCAGCAAACATCGCATCACGTAAAGCGTCTCAAAATGCGCTAGAAGCGTTCGGTGCTATGCTACCTGAGTTCATGGGCGGCTCTGCTGACCTTGCACCTTCTAACCTGACTATGTGGTCTGGCTCTAAGTCTCTTGAAGCAAATGACTTCTCTGGTAACTACATCCACTACGGTGTACGTGAATTCGGTATGACGGCGATCATGAACGGTATCGCTCTGCACGGTGGTTTCGTACCATACGGTGCAACGTTCCTAATGTTCATGGAATACGCGCGTAACGCAATGCGTATGGCTGCTCTGATGAAAGTTCAGAACATCCAAGTTTACACGCACGATTCTATCGGCCTAGGCGAAGATGGCCCGACTCACCAACCGGTTGAACAGATCGCTTCTCTACGCCTAACGCCAAACATGAGCACATGGCGTCCATGTGACCAAGTTGAGTCTGCAGTGGCTTGGAAACTGGCTATTGAGCGTAAAGATGGTCCTTCTGCACTTATCTTCTCTCGTCAAAACCTTGCACAGCAAGATCGTGACGCAGAGCAAGTCGCTAACATCGCTAAGGGTGGTTACATCCTGAAAGATTGTGAAGGCAAGCCAGAACTTATTCTTATCGCAACAGGTTCTGAAGTAGAGCTAGCAGTTAACGCTGCTGCTGAATTAACTGCTGAAGGTAAGAAGGTACGCGTAGTATCTATGCCTGCAACTGACGCATTCGATAAGCAAGACGCGCAGTACCGTGAATCTGTACTTCCATCTGACGTTACAGCGCGTATCGCTGTAGAAGCTGGCATCGCTGACTTCTGGTACAAGTACGTTGGTTTCGGTGGCAAGATCATCGGTATGACAACGTTCGGCGAATCTGCACCAGCAGGTGAGCTATTCAAGATGTTCGGTTTCACTACTGAAAACGTAGTAAACACAGCAAAAGAACTTCTCGCTTAATCTTGAATAAATTGGCTCGACCTTAATTGGGTTGATACATACTGAAAGCCCCGCATGAAAGTGCGGGGCTTTTTTGTATTTCTAATTCAACCTAAAGTTAACGGCTATTTCTCTTCGAAACGCTTCGCCAAATGATAGAACTCATTCACTTGCTCTTTTAACTCAGTCGAGTGATCTTTCACTGAGTGGGTGGCAACCAAATTTTGCTCTGCGGTAGAAGCGATAGACTGCATATGCAAGTTTACTTCGCTCGATAGTTCACGTTGTTTATGAGCAGAGCTTTCAACAGATTGCATCAATTCATTCATCGATTGCATTAGGTTTTCAACTTCAGATAAGCGCTCTGCACTCACCTTCGCAACATCACCACACGCGTCTGTTTGGTCTCGGTTAGCCAGAATATCTTTTTGCCAGCCTTCAATCGTCGCCAGCATGGTATCGATGCTCGCTTTGATCTGAACCGTGGCCTTTGACGTTCGACCGGATAGTGCACGTACTTCGTCGGCCACAACCGCAAAACCTCGTCCTTGCTCGCCCGCTCTAGCCGCTTCAATCGCAGCGTTAAGTGCCAACAAATTGGTTTGCTCAGCAATTCCACCAATCTCTTCCATTATCTTGCTCACGCTTTGCGCTTGGTCGCTCAATTGGTAAGTCGTGTGCGTCGCTTTCTCCGCCTGAGATGCCAAATTTTCTAGGTTGCGATGGGTTTGATCAATGCTCTCTTTAGCACCGGCACAAGTTTGCAAGGTAACATCGACTATTTGGTGAGCTTCTTCTGTACGAGAAGAGACTTCGTTGGCGGTTACTTCAACCTCTTCAGTTGCTTCACGCACCTGAAGAATATCTTTTGTTTGCTGATCAAGCGCTTCAGTGACTTGGTATGACGTCGCATTAAGATTATCAGCTAAATCTTGCAATGGTTTCGCTGAGTCGGTCATACGACCTAACACAGTGCGGATTCGTGCAGACAGCAGTTTTAGGTGAAAATCGGCAACAGAGAACTGACTGTTACCTGAGTAAACAAGGCGACTGACGCTATCGAATTTAGATTGCAGTTTTTTCAACTGTCTTGGCGTATCAATAAGTTCTTGTCGGAAAAACAGTGCTAGGGCAGAAACAGGAAGAAGACTCAAGATCCACTGCGATGCTTGCCCTACTTCAACGAGATTTGAAATCAGAGGCGCAGCCAAAGAGCCTAGCAAAACAGCGTAACGAACACTGTCACTGATCTGTAGCGACCATTGGCGACCAGACCTTTCAGCCTTCAATAAGCCTTGATAAGCTTTATCTGCAATCTGTACCCATTCACTTTTGGGTTTAACTCGCACAGACTGGTAACCGCTCACCTCGCCGCGATCATAAATAGGAGTAACGTAAGCATCAACCCAGTAGTATCCACCGGATTTAGTTTTGTTTTTGACGATCCCGCGCCACGCCTTGCCCTGTTTTAGATTAACCCACATATCGGCAAAAGCCGCTTTAGGCATATCATCATGCCTAACAATATTATGGTTTTTCCCTAGTAATTCGTCTTGGTTGTATTCCGCAATACGGCAAAAAGCATCATTACTGTAAGTAATCACACCTTTAAGGTCAGTCGTAGAGACAAGTTGTTCATTTTCGCTTAAAAGCGTTTCACGAGATTGAGAAGGAGAGCTGGCTATCATTATATTAACTTTTGTTAACTATTATTGTAACCGAGGAATATATACAATTATTAAAGTTCTTACAAAATTCGAACGTAACATTTTGTGTAAATGATCACTATTTACACAAAAAGTTCAAATGCTCTACACCATTAATATGACGACGATTGTCCAACTGCAAAATGTGTTGAATTTTTGCGGCTAACTACAGACTCATTAACAGTCTCAAAGCGATGGGTAAAATTGATTTTTTCCCCTCGCTTTTGCTTGGTAGAGGTTTTTGTCTGCACAAACATACAACTCTTCAATACAGGTTACTTCATTATTTGGTTCTGAGAGACCGATACTCACCGTCACATCAATTGCTTTCTGATTGTAAATCACAGCACCTGACTCCACTGTTTTAATGATCCGTCCGGCAATATTCTTAGCATCCTGAAACGAGGTATTATCGAGTAAGATCGCGAACTCTTCGCCTCCAATCCTAGCAAATAGGTCTGTTTTTCGCATTAAGCACTCAATATTTCTAGCCAAACTAGTCAGTACATAATCGCCGGCTTGGTGCCCATAGTTATCATTAATTGCTTTAAAGTTGTCCACATCAATCATTAGCATTGAAACTGATTTATTTTCTCTTTCATTCATGGCTAACAGTGATTGAGAAATTTCAAAAAAATAACGACGATTGTATATATTGGTCAGGTTATCAACTGTCGAAAGTTGTTTAAACGCTTCGGCGCTTCTTTCTATCTCTTCATGAGCTAAAATACTATCCATCCGATTATTCAACATTGATTTCGACAATAATATCGTTGCAGGTATATATATTATTGAAAATATAACCAAGCTAATATGTTGATGCTCACCATAATAAAGCATGATAATCATTTGCGGTATCAACATAGAAAAGAAGAAAACAAGATACGCACGATATAATGATGACATTGAAAGCGCAGCAGCGGTTATAATACCAATAATGAGAACAAAGCTAACAAATTCAAACGGCTGAGGTGCATACTTCATTATTAGTAATGATGATGCCGTCCAAGTAATTGCTTGAAATATATTAAGAACTACAAACATTATTTCATTACGATTCAAACCATTCTGATTTAAAGTATTTAAATGAAATGAGAACGATTTCGCATTATAAAACCTTGACCATGCTAATAAAACTTGACTAAAAAACCAAAGACTTAAAACATGTATTGGAATAAATTTGAAAAAAATAGCTCCATAAGCAATAGATACAATAAGCATCGCAACCATTGCCCTAGGAGTCTGTTCAACGACATTTTTAATCAACCTAGGATGAACATTAGCCATTCCCACTCCAACCAATATACAATAACTCGAATATATGAACCTATTAACTATGATAAATAGACTAAAGCACTCAGTTAATATTAAAAAATAGTGTAGCTACCATTATACTTTCCGTCACTTTATCTGCAACCACCTGACTACAGGCACAATAACTATGAAGTTGTGTACCTTCACCAGGCAACCTACTAAAACCAAATTTACTATCCGGTATTTTTTAATCTCGATGCTTTTGCACTAAAAGCAAAGATTACAATGACTGCAAGCACGAAAGGCAACACGTAAATATTAAGTTTCTGCCATCCTGCTGTCGATTCTAGCCAGCCAGAAAGCATAGCCGTAATAGTCACACAACCAAAAACAACAAATTCATTTAACGCTTGTGCCTTCGCTTTATTTCTCGGTTGATACGACTGACTAAACAACCCCGTTGCCGCAATAAACATAAAGTTCCAACCCACCCCTAGCACAACCAACGCGGCTCTGAAGTGCCAGATAGATTCGCCATGAATGTTAATCGCAATACAAACAACAAACAGTACACCGCCCACCAAGATCATCACTCTTGAACCGAACTTTTCAATAAGCGGTCCAGTAAAGAATGCCGGGACAAACATCCCCAACACATGCCACTCAATCACACCAGCAGCCTTAGTGAAATCGAACCCGCAGCCGATCATTGCCAATGGTGTTGCCGTCATCAAAATGTTCATTACGGCGTAAGCAACCATTGCCGCAAACACAGCGCCAATAAAATTAGGCGCTTTCACTATCACACTAAGAGGGTCTGCTTTAGTCGCCTGACTATTAAAAGAGACTTTTGGAAACTGAATGGTTTGTAAGATGAGTAACGCAAGAATGTTCAATCCAATCAAAGAAGCAAAAGCACCAATGTACAAGCCATCTTGTGACCACTGTTGAGACATAATCGCCAAGTTAGGCCCGAGTACCGCAGCTAAAACGCCACCAGCCATAGAGATAGAAATCGCTCGATGACGGGCATTTTCATCACATACTTCGATTGCAGCAAACCGATAAAGCGTACCGAAGCCTATGCCTATCCCAAGCAGGAAAGTGGCGAAACAAAACAGATAGAAATGTTGTTGAGATAGCGCGTAAGTAGCAAGGCTAGCCCCTGTAATGCCAACCGCATTACCGATACTAAACCCTCGTTTTCGACCTAACTTACCTGAAATTAAAGACGCTGGAATAGTGGCAGCCATCAACCCCAAAAACTGCAGTGCAACGGGCAAGGTTATCATGCTGACACTGGGCGCAATCTGCTTACCTATCAAGCCAATCACCGAGATCAGCAATATGTTACCCGTCATCAGCAAGGCCTGACACAGTGAGAGCAGCCAAACATTTCTATTCATCTTCGTTCCTAAATATCAGCACAGCTGGTCAATAGAACAAAAATCCAACAAATACGCAACTCTTTGTTACTTCTCATGAACTCACCAAAGCACTAAATTAAAGGCCTCGATTTTCGGCTTCGAAGAGTATTCCGCCAAAGATGCTGTGTTCTTCTCGACTTGGCGCTTTAGATTTGAAATTATTATTACTCAAGCTAATAATAATTTTTGGTTATTAAAAGATCACATTGTTCATGAGCTTTGTTACTTAGAAGCTCATTAATTTTTAAGCTACGGAATGTAAAAATGAGTATGATTAATCCGATTTGGCTCAATACATTTAAGACTCTGGTTGAAGTTGGTCATTTCACCCAAACCGCAGAAAAGCTGTATATGACACAACCCGGAGTCAGCCAGCACATCAAAAAGCTTGAGCAAGCATGTGATTGTGACCTGCTTTCTCGAGAAAATAAGAGCTTCGAGCTAACCGAGCAAGGTCGGATTATGTATCGGTATGCGATCAAGCTAGAGAAAGACCAGGAAGACCTTTTCGAGTCTCTGAGTTTTGATAATCCTTATGCTGGACAATGTCATTTGTCTTGCTCTGGTTCACTCTCTTTACGTCTATATCCCAAGCTTCTTGAACTTCAGCAGCAACACCAAGACCTCTGCATTAATCTGGAAGCGGCTCCAAACAAAAAGATATTGAATGATCTACTCCAAGGCACTACCGATATAGGCATTATTAGGCACTCGCCTAACGACAGTTACTATCAAAGCCAAGTCATCGGTAAAGAAGCCTTGTGCCTTATTGCGCATCACAGCCTTGCTGGACGAAAAATTACCCCGCAAGTTCTGAATGAAATAGGCCTGATCGCTCACCCCGATTCCGATCACTATCTTTCTTTGTACTTCGATTTATGTGGTGATAAAGATTTAGCGACTATTAACGTCAATGAAATTCCGAAATCTGGCTACATCAACCAGTTACATCAGATCTTGCTGCCAGTATCTAAAGGACTTGGGTTTACCGTGTTACCGGCTGGCGCGGTCGAGCACTTCCCTGAAAGAGACAAGCTGCATGTGGTGGTGCCAAAGGTGGAAGTTGAAGAAACGCTGTATTTGGTTCAAAAAAGAAACCGAAAACTGCCGCACCGATACGATACGGTTATTGATTTGATTAAGCAGAATATTTGTCGTTAGTTCAGCACAGAGATAAAATTAAAGCCTTTAGCCACCGAAGTTAAAAGCTATAATGTCAAAGGTGTGCCGGTAATCAGCTATTCAGATGTGCTAAGCACCTCATTAGCTAGCTCGAAGTCGTACTTATCTAACGCACCTCGCACCTTTTTCAAAACATCCGAATGTGGGTATTCGCTGAGCAACGCTGATACATATTGCGCCGCATCGTTATCATAAGTATTAAGCAGTAATAGTAACTTCCTACGTTGCTCCGAGGTGATACTAGATGAGTCAGAACTATCACCAAGATTGATCTCCGCTTCCTCAGCGTATGAGGCTTCAAATTCATTCTCAACCGCTTGAATCAATTCAGCCAACCTAGAGTTTCCTTGTTGAAGATCCTGCTCATCACACAAACCGTTGTGAGCTTTATCTTCTAACTCTCCCATTAAATCAGCCAACTGGAGTCCGCCAATCGACACTGCCATGCTTTTCAAGGTATGCAAGTTTCTTTCAAGCGTAGTCCAATCGTCTTGTGCCAAATTATCAAACGCATCAAGCATCATACTTGGCGCACTGCTATGGAACTTCTCAACCAGTTTATTTTGTAGTTCCGAATCATGAAGAGTGAGTTGGTCGAACCGCTGCAGAGAAAACACACTGATAGCATCATTGCTATTGGGTTTACTTGTTAGGTATTCAAGTTGCTTTGCCTGCTCATCTAACAGAGCCGCCTTACCTTCTACCATCACCTCAGGCACTATGTATTTGGAAATCAAAGAGGTCGCTTTATCAATAATGATAGGCTTATCCAAAAAGTCTGTGACACCCGCTTCTCTTGCTCTTTGTTTGGCATCAGCAAACACGTTGGCCGACATCGCAATAATAGGCACTTCTTTATTAAATTCACGGATCAATCTTGTTGCTTCAAAGCCATCCATAACCGGCATTTGAAGATCCATAAGAATCATTTCATAACGATTGTTTTTGGCTAGCGTGACGGCTTCTTCTCCGTTTTCAGCCAAGTCAGCATTCAGATTCGCACGCTTGAAAAATGCCAATGCTAGGTCTTGATTTAGCTCATTATCTTCAACCAGTAATATCTTTTGGCCCTTAAACTCGATGTGATAATCCAGCTTGAGCTCCTGTGATTTAAAGTGCGCCAGTTCTTCAGCATCCGACCTAGGTAGAGTAAGAACGAAAGAGAATTCACTACCCTCGCCTAATACGCTCGTGACCAAAATCTCACTGCCCATGGCTTGCACGAGCTTTTGACTGATATTCAGCCCCAAGCCAGTGCCTCCAAACTTTCTCGTGGTAGTAGTGTCAGCTTGGCTAAATGCTTGAAAGAGCTTATGCCTATTTTCTTCTGAAATCCCTATCCCTGTATCTGAAACAGCCACCTTCATACTCACGCTGCTCTCACTGGATTCAAGATGTATAACATTCAAGATCACGTGGCCACGAGAAGTGAATTTAACGGCGTTACCTACCAGATTCAGAATGACCTGAAACAATCTTAATGGGTCACCAATCAACGGAGTGTTTAACTCTGGATCTATCGACATGGACAACTTAAGTCGTTTCTCTGCCGCTTTCGATTCCATCAATTCAATGACATCTTGGAATGTCGTCACGGGATCAAATGGGATGCTATCAATGACAAGCTGTCCCGCCTCTATCTTAGAGAAGTCGAGGATGTCGTTAATGATACTTAACAGCGAATGCCCGGAACGGTGCACTTTCTCGATATAGTTTCGAGCAACAGGGTTAGATATTTCGCCAATTGCCAAATAAGACAAACCAATTATTGCATTCATTGGCGTTCTAATTTCATGACTCATGTTAGCCAAGAATTCCGATTTCGCTTGGCTTGCAAGATCCGCTCTCTCTTTCTCCTCAGCCAATTGCTCATTGAGGTACTTCATTTCTGAGATATCGAACGCCCAAAACAGTGTGGCGCTCTCCCCATCAAGCTCAAACAAGTAATAACTCACTAGAGCCACAAAGCGAGTGCCATCTGATTTTCTTAGCACTAACTCTCGGTTTTCTACCTTACCATTGAGCTTAAGCTCCTTGTGTACCTCTTCGCGTACCGCTAACGAGTTATGAATTGCAGCTACATCAATATCATCAAGCTCTTCGCCTTCTACGACGAACAAGCGTTTTGCGGTGTCGTTGGCATAACGAACCTGCTCCTCAAATACCACCGCTGCGGCAATCGGAGAGCTATTGAGCATATTGTAGAGTTGATTCTGCGCCTTTTTAAGGGCTTCAGTCGCTTCATTAGCAATACTGATCTGCTTCGCTAATTTACGGTTCCAGAAAATAATAAGCAGAAGGATAACCAGCGAGAAAACCGAAATGGTGTAAACTAACTGGTAGTCGACCCTTTCTATCGCTTTAGGTGCCGCCCACTTTGCTGAGATCTTCTGATGTTCTTCTGCGGAAATACTCTCAATCGCTTTATTAACAATGGAATAAAGCAAAGGTTCTGATTTGATGACATGTAAAGTTGGTGAGAGGAAAAAATCGAGTCTTCCGATAATTCCGATCTCCCGGTGACCAAATGAGTCAATCAGATAATTGAGCACATCGACAGTATCGATCATGCCATCTAAGGTATTATCATCCAGTCGGTTGAGCCCATCTTCTGTGGATTCTACCAGCACCCATTCAACGTTCGGGTATTGCTCGATAACCGCATCTGTATTTGCTGCATTCTTCAAGATACCGATTTTCCAACCCTCAGCTTCTTCAAGTACCAAGCTGCTGATATCTCGTCTCGATGCAATAGCCAGACGGCTTGAAAACAAGCTTTGAGCTGCTCTAACGTTGTCTCCTAATGAACGATTCTCTCGAGCTGCAGAGACCAATTCCACTTCATGATGATCAACCAAGCTTCGGGTCTCAGACCAACTCGCCACGTCTACATGGTTGATGCCTAACCCTGTTTTCTGCTCAATGAGCGTTAGATAGTCGTCAATCATCCCGATGTATTCACCGGTATTGGATACCGCTTCATAAGGCAGCGAATTCGGATCGATACCTATCCGAACATCCGGATTGCCTTTAATCCACTTCCTCTCTTCTTGGCTTAGGTTTAGGAGCTCTCCCGTCAGATTATTGGTTTGGTAAACATCGGCGATATAGCGTTTCGCCGCGTCACCGAATGAATTGAACTGCTCGACCGATGGAAAATACACATGGTTGCGCTCTAATGACTGAACATCAAAATAGAAAGTCATCGAACCAGAATTGATGCTCCCTCCTTTGGTTCGATAATTTGCCACCTTAGTGACCGAAGACAAATGAGAGGTGTGTCTTTTCTCTCCATATTCATCAACTAGGTTACCGATATGCCAAGATTTTATTGGGCGATTGCTATTATCCACTTGCGCGGTGATCACCTGAAATGAACTGTCCGTGTCGAAAATTTCAAAAATTTCGGTTAACTCTTCATAACGGTCATTTACGATAAAATAGGCGGATATTTGCGCTATGATATTCGCCTTTTTAAGCACTTGGCTTAGGTCATTCTGAACCTGAATCTCGATAATTTGGCTTATACCATTATCGCCCTGTTTAAGGTTTTTAATCGCGGCATTGAAGCTGTCTCTAATTTCCTCACTCTTAAAGTCAACATAGATCGGATACTCAACTTTGTACTCGTCATGTAACGTTAGCTCTGTCATTTCAATAAAACGAGTATTGGTGACAAACCACTCTAGTACTCTTCGTTCAACCATTAACAGGTCAACATTTTGAGCCCTCAACTGCGAGAATGCTGATTCAAGATCTTCGTAATCTTCGACACGATCAATGTCTAAGTTGCCCCTCAAAACTTCAACAGCGTTTTTAATTGGGGATGTTTCGTCGAACAATAACGCCCCTAATGATAGGACTTTCGGGGATTGCAGTTGGAGTTTACGGCGAGTAAGTGAAACCGGAACAAACTCAACATTAAGAACGTTGTCACTTAAAAAGTGTACATTAGGACCATCAAACTGAACACCAGAGACAAAGGCAATAGAGTTGTTGTTATCAATAGCCTTTCTAGCGGAGCTAGGAGGGAGAGTGACAACGTCACCAAGCTGATACCCCATATCATTAAGAGCACGTTGAATAATGTCATGTTCCAGCCCAACCGCAGTGCTGTCTGGGTACATATATGGAGGGTTACCAAAGCCAAATACACCTTTTAGTGGAACTCGATAGGGAGAGGTATCTAACCACTTTGATAAAATCCTATTCTTCTTGTCTATATCAAAGGTTGCTACCTGCTTGTTGAGTAACGTCAGTAGCTCTTCTTCATCCGTTCGGACGACCATTGATGCTTCGAGTCTTTTCCAATGTTCAAGCACGTAATTGATCGTTAAATCATGAACACCAATATTTTTCGCGAGATCCATAGTAGTGATGGGTTCGCCAACAATCCCGTCGACGTCTCCTTCACCTAGGGCACGCACTGCATCAATAACGTTATCAAAATCGACTCGTTCAATAGAGTTCAATTGAACGCCAGCTCTTCGTAAATCAATGTTTTCATTAACCATAGCAATGCGGCGTTTACTATTTTGATCTAGGTTTCCATCGAGTTTATTATCGCTAGGGACTATTACAGCCACCTGATAAGGAATATAGGGTTCGCTTGCAAGAAATCGCCCCCCTTCACTTGGGTCAAACTGTTGAAATGGGAATACATCGCCTCGCCCATCGACTAACGCCGCTTTGGCCTCGACACGCGAGTTAACGGTGATAAACCGGACATGGACACCAAAACGCTGTTCAAGATCCAATGTCCAATCTTTGATGACCCCAGACACCAGCCCATCGTCATCGATGAATGAGTACGGGTAATGGTCGGTAAGGGCAATAAAGGTGATTGTTGGCTGGTTTTCTAACCACTGATTTAACGTTGCATCGTCCACTTCGCCGGCATCTGCACTGCGAATAACCAGCGACCACACTAAGATTCCAACGACCAGAGATGCTACAAAACGATTTCGCGACAACATCCAGCTATCACTCATCTTTGAACTTCTCTTTAATTGCTAGAATCTCGGGTAGCTTGAGAAAGAACAGATCGACGATAGTTGGGTCAAAATGTTTGCCTTTTTGTTCTTCAAACAAATTCAGCGCTTCATCGACACTCCAGGCTTTTTTATAAGGTCGCTCTGCGGTCAGAGCATCAAACACATCGGCAACTGCTGCGATACGTCCGACTAGAGGAATATCTTCGCCAGCTACTCTGTTTGGGTAACCACTGCCATCCCACTTTTCATGGTGATACTGCGCGACTTGAATAGCCATACGCATCAGTTTGGAATCACTCTGCCGACCAAGAATTTCAACACCGTACTCGACGTGTTTCTGCATGGTAGTCCACTCATCGGCATCCAATTTTCCGGGCTTGAGTAGCACACTATCGGGAATGCCAATCTTGCCAATATCATGCATTGGTGCTGCATCGCGCAGAGTCTCAGCGTCTTCGTCAGTCATTCCCAAGGCTTTCGCTAACACTTCACAGTAATGACTCATGCGCTTAACGTGCATCCCGGTTTCATTGTCTTTGAATTCAGCCGCCCTCCCCAAGATGTTCAGTGTTTCTAGCTTACCGAGATTGATCTCTTGAGTTTTCTCTTTGACTTGGCTGAACAAAGCGCGTTGTTGGTCATAAAGCGCAATATGGGTTTTTACACGCTGAAGTGCGATTTCTGGGGTTATGGGTTTGGTTAAATAATCAACAGCACCTAAGGAGAGCCCTTTTACTTCTGCTTCAGGATCCATTTTAGCGGTCACAAATATAATCGGTATATGCGCGGTATTGGGCTGAGCTTTCAATTGGCGACATACCTCGTAACCATCTATATCAGGCATCATGATATCTAGGAGAATCAGGTCCGGCTGAGGCACCATCTTTGTAATTTTGATACCGATAGTTCCGTTAATTGCGACCTTAACTTGATAGGTGTCTTTGAGTATTGCTGTTAACACATCCAAATTGCTTGGTGTGTCATCCACAACTAACACTATAGGCTTCTGACTCATTGACACCTCTTATAAAAATCAAACAGTTATAAACATAGTGTAGAACGGTTTTTAGAGGTTAATCAGAAAAAATAGCAATTGATTTTGGAAAATGAAGAATAGATCTTCGAGTATATCAAGCCAACACCAGTTACAGTATGGCAGACAAAAAAGAGCTCCTCATAATGTAGGAGCTCTTCTCATTTCGGTCGCTAGAGATTCAAACGGTACAGCGATGCCGTAAATTAGCGACCAGAGTAATACATGCAGATTCGAACGCCATCGAACTTGCGAATTTCAAATGGGATCTCGTAGATAGACTCCATCACGGACTCTTCAACCACCTCCGAAACCTTGCCCGACTTAATCACTTGGCCTTTTTTCATCGCGACAATGTTATCTGAGTAACAAGAAGCAAAGTTGATGTCGTGAATCACGATAACCACCGCTTTATTAAACTCATGCGCTAAGCGACGCAGCGTCTGCATGATTTCAACCGAGTGTTTAATATCCAGGTTATTAAGAGGCTCATCTAAGAACACATAATCCGTATCTTGCGCCACAACCATCGCAATAAACGCCATTTGACGCTGACCACCACTCAACTCATCAAGGTATTTGTTTTGAATATCAGTAATACCTAGATGCTCTAACGCTGTATCAACAATTTTGTTGTCTTCGTCTTTCAAGCGACCTTGCGAATGTGGGAAACGGCCAAAACAGACCAATTCACGAATCGTAAATCGCATATTAATGTTGTTTGACTGTCGTAATACGGCTAAGTGTTTCGCTAGCTCTTTGGTATCCCATTCAGCCAGTAACTTGTCGCCAATAACCACTTCACCCGCGTCACTCTCTGTTAAGCGACTCGCCATAGAAAGCAGCGTACTTTTACCCGCACCATTGGGGCCAATGATAGAAGTCACTTCTCCTTTCGGGAACATAGCACTGGCATCATCCACCACAAGGGTCTTGCCATACTTCTTACTTAAACCTGTTAATTTTATCACTACTCACTACCTTTACTGAATTCTGGTGCGTAACAACAAGAACATAAAATACAAACCGCCGACCAAGTTAATGACCACACTCACAGTGGTTTCAAACGCCATTACTTTTTCGATAAACCATTGGCCTGAAACCAATAGAACGACAGCTAACAAACTGCTCGCGATGATAAGCACACGATGCTGGTAAGATTTAAATATCTGACGAGCTAAGCTCACGGTGATCAAACCAAAAAACAGCACAGGGCCAACCAAAGCAGTCGATACTGCGACCATCACAGACACAATCACCAAGGTAATCTGAGTCAATCGCTTGGTGTTCACGCCCAAGCTTGTCGCGTTATCAACACCAAGCCAAAGCACATCAAGCTTAGGCGCTAACAACCACAAGCCAAGCAAGCTCAAACTCAGTGGAATAAGGCTGAGGTAAACCAGTTCACCTTTCACGTTATTGAAGCTCGCGAACATCACATTTTGCAGCACTGCAAACTCGTTCGGGTCAATCAACATCGCAAGGAAGTTAGCCAAGCTTGAGAATACGCTGCCGCACACAATACCAATCAACAACAGTGTAAATACGTTGTTTCGCTTACTCTTGAAGTAAAAATGGAACAGCGCAAACGAGAACAAGATCATCACAGTCACAGACAGTGAAAAGTTCGCGCTTGCATCAATTACCCAAAAGCTAGTACCACCAAACACAAACAGAAGCACCGTTTGCACCAACATGTATAAACTGTCAAAACCCAAAATTGAAGGGGTTAGAATTCGATTATTGGTGATGGTTTGAAAAACCAATGACGATGCAGAAATCGCCACCGCCGCCAACACAATCGACAGCAGTTTTGGTAGTCGCAGAGACAAGAAGAACTCGTAGTTATCCCACGTAAGTCCCTGCCCCACAAATACTGCCGCCATACCCAAAGACGCGATAGCCAGAATCGCAATTTTTACTGAATCAGGCATTCGACTTGTCTCTCATGATCAGGTAGATAAAAATCAAGCCGCCAAAGACACTGATTACCATTGAGATTGGAATCTCGTAAGGAAAGATGATGACTCTCGCTAACAAGTCGCAGGCCAATACCAAGATCACGCCCCAGTAGGCTGTCCAAGGCAGGATTTTTTTCATGTTATCACCCATCATCAATGACACTATGTTCGGCACGATAAGACCAAGGAATGGGATAACACCGACGATCATCACCACGGAAGAGGCACAGATAGCGACCAATGCAACACCAATGAAGACCATCTTCTGATAATTGAGGCCGATGTTTTTTGCGAAGCTTTCACCAATACTTGCCGCACTGAACTGACTCGCAAAGTAATAAGCCAACACACATGCAGGAACCGCGAGGTAAAGGATTTCATAGCTGCCTTGCAATACACTCGCAAAGTTCGCCATCGTCCAAGCCGACATGGTTTGTACTAAATCGTATTTGTAAGCGATAAAGGTTGTTAGAGATGAGACAACGTTGCCATACATGATGCCAATCAAAGGTACCAACACCGCATTCTTGAACTTCAAGTGTTGTAGAAAGCGGACCAATAGCATGGTGCCTAACACCGCAAACGCAAAGATAAAGCCTAAGTAGCTCCATTGAGCGGCATTGCCCAGCACTAAAATACCAACAATGTACCCCAACATGGCACAGTCAATCGTGCCCATAGTCGAAGGCGCAGCAAACTTATTCTGAACAATCTGTTGCATTATCAAGCCAGCAACACTCAAGCCAGCACCGGCAAGCACAATCGCGAACAGTCGAGGGATCCGACTAACAACATAAATAGAGTTGGCGTGTTGGTTGCCATAGAAAAAGTCGCTAAAACTGATCTCAGCGACTCCAATCATTAATGACGCAACGCATAACACAACAAGAAATACAGCAGCTGAAATGGGTTTCAACATAGAAATAATACTAAAGGTAGGATCGGAGAGACCATATAAATAAGAGGAAAAGGGCTTATAAGAACACTCTTATAAGCCCGAGAATCTGATGATTAGTAACTATTGAATTGTACGTTCAATGTCACCCAGCATTCTGTGAATCGCTGTTACGCCACCACCAACCAGATACCAAGCACTTGAATCAAGGTAAACAATGTTGCCTTGCTGCGCTGCAGGTGTTGCCGCAACCAGTGGGTTATCAAACAGCTGTTGTGCGCGCCCTTCTGACTTACCGATCGCTTTTTCACGATCAAGAACGTAAAGCACTTCAGGCTTTGCGTCAGCAATGTATTCGAACGAGATTAGGTTGCCGTGATTCCCTTTAATCGGAGCCACTATCGCGCTCTTTGACTCCACAAAACCAAAGTCGTCAAAGATGATTGAGAAGCGGCTGCCCTTATTAAACATCGCAATATTGTTGCCGTTGTTCATTAGCATCATTGCTGAAGTTTCGTCAGACGCGACTTTGTCAT
The DNA here is from genome assembly GCF_041472735.1 of Vibrio sp. 10N.261.46.E11. NCBI lineage: Bacteria > Pseudomonadati > Pseudomonadota > Gammaproteobacteria > Vibrionales > Vibrionaceae > Vibrio > Vibrio sp. 10N.261.46.E11. The sequence continues at coordinate 20,601 of NZ_JBFRQW010000032.1, read as the reverse complement.
TGACCGCCGTGATAGAAGCTTGAGTCTCTTTAATGATCGCTTCTACTTCGGCTTGCTTACCAAAGAGCTTGCCTAGCGAGCGCCAGTTTTGCTGAGCATCAGCCCAGTATTTATCACCATTAATAGAGAACATGATGGTTGGGGCGATTTTTGCTAGTTGATCGTAAACCTTTAGCATGCGGTTTTCGGCAATGATAATGTCAGGCTTCAGCATGTAGATAGCTTCAAAATCAGGTTCATTCAATGAGCCCGTACTTGCCGTCGTATCCTTGTACGAAGCTAGGTAGTCAGGCAGCAAGCTGTGAGGCGCGCCAACTGGCTGTACACCAATTTGGTCAAGCACATCCAAGCTACCAAAGCCAAGTACCACAACGCGCTGTGGTACTTCAGTAAACTGCGCCGTGCCCTTTACGTGTTCAATGGTGATTGTTTCCGCTTGAGCGGTCATTATCAATGATGATGCAAGAGCGATAGCAAGCCCACCCAATAACTGGCGAGCTGAATTGATTGTTTTCTTCATGTGTCTTCCTTTGCCATGGATACAAACCACCACTCATGACAATAAAAGTCACATGACTCATAAATGAGCATGGGGCGTACATAACGGCTAAATAACGATAATTTAAAGTCTGTCATTGCTTTGACAACAAACTTGTAACGCAAGTGAGAATTATTATCAATAATATTTGCGTTAAACTGGCGACACAACAACTTTATTATTCAGAAATGTAAAAGTGAGTATTCATATTTTGCGTAGTCAGGAAAGATATTAGGAATCAGAAACAACAAAAAACACGAAGAGGAGAATGACCATCAATCTGAAGAAAAACTGATGGGGAAAAGTGCCCGAAACCCTGCAATTACAACGCGAAAACCCTGTAATCACACGCCAAACCCCAGAGTGAAGAATTACAATTTACAATGTAAAGGCGCTATATAACAGACACTTAATGACAACCAAGTCAACTAATCAAATAAAAACCCTAATGACAAAGAATACGAAGCGGTGCAAAGCCGAGCCTCAGTCAGATACCATGGTCAATCCCCTGTCCTTCGTTCATTTAACTATCAACAAGCGACGGCAAATCATTCAAAAATATTTTTAAATTTAATTAGAAATAGGGTTGTAATTTAAAAAACTAGGCGTATAGTTCGCCACCTGGCTCTAATCTATAGAGCTGTTAATGCTAAAGTAAGTCCAAGTTCCACAAAGACAGTTCTCGATTCCCTCGTTACACCATCTCTGCGTCAGCTTTCACCTAGATAGTCATTCAATAGCTTTTAAATTAAATCCCACTACCGTTCTATTCGTCATTTGCTTTCTTTTTAGCGAATTCAAAATAGATCGACTACTTAAATATAAATGTAATAAACACAAGGCACAGTTATGTCACGCAGAACAACAAGACAAACCCATTGGTACCAACTATCACGCGAAAAAACAGTCAATAAACTAAAAGGTAATAAATGCTCAAGATTAAAATAGACTTACACAAAGAAGAAATTTCATGGGTCACCGAGATTCGACAGCTCAATAGCGATATACTCCACCGCCACATATTGCCCAAGCTACAACATCACAGTTATCTCATCGACTTTGAATTTAATGAACGAGAAAGCATCGGAACTATCGTTTCAGGCAACGGAAACACCCTAGGACATTTCACACTCCTATAGCATTTCCCATCGGCTACAGAAAGAAGCACCGTCTAGTTCGACAGATATAAAAAAGTCAAAGATGTCACCCTCAATTCGCTCTAGCAGAACAAAATAGAGTAGAAGTAAAACAGATCAGAAACCTAGCCCTTTTTGCATTTCACACGCGGCTAACGCTAGCTAGGTTATCGTACTTCTATTGAAACCAACTTATATCAAACTCTGAATCACCAATGAGTCATTATCAGTGCATTCATGGACTAATAAGTTAACGGCATCGACCTTAACTTTTGATCAAGAGTATATAAGTGTTCTGCAGCTTGCATGTGTTGAGGGTAGTCACTGAACTTCTCACGATTTTCCTCATTCATCTTACATGTCTCATCCACCAGCATTAACTTCCAATACAGCTTTGTCGTATGCAGCATCGCCAGTAAAGGTTTGAACACCTCTTTCTCATAAGCTTGAATCAACTCTTCAATCAATTCGTCACGCTCGTTTTCACTTGCGATTGAACCTTCGGTTGCCGACAACACTTTTTGATACTTCAGGTTTTGTTGCAGCTTATCCATAATCGTTTGGTTTTCTTCCGCTAACTCAACAAGCTTCGACTTAATAATGTTCACCCAATTCTCTTGGCTAAGAACCTCATCATCGATACTCGCAAAATCTTCACGTATTTGACGTTCGACGTCTTTTTGAGCTTTCTTTAAAACCGCACGCACCTTTTGGAAAGGCAGCTGATATTCCTTACTTAGCTCGATAATCAGTTTGTGAAAACCACCATTTGGAAGGTGTAAGTTTTCCTTAAACGTCGCCATTGCGGCTTCTTGCTGCTCTGTAAGGTGAGTCATTCTGTTTCCTATTATTTATCACTTATGGTGCTGAGCCCGCGATCATACCACTATATAACCTCGTTTCTTCGGTAACTTGATAGGTTATATCTAGGTGCGTACTTAAATTCTCTCAATACGTTATCTTTTGGCTACTTATTAATCCATATGGCGTTAAATGGTAAAGCTGGTCATCGATTAAAATCCATACTGCACCTGTTCCAACAAAACAGACTTCTAACTTATACAGGTACTTAAATGAAAAAGATTGCACTTAAGATTGAGACTGTGCGAGTCGAATACTCACCAAACTCGCGACCATGATGGCTAAATAAAAACTGCCGATAATGGACTCCATGAACACAAAGAATTGAGCAATAGGCAAAGCCGGTGATATGTCGCCATAGCCAACCGTGGTCAAGGTGATAAAGCTAAAGTACATCGCATTGAACAAGTTGGTCAGCCAGATTTGCTCTTCTAACCCGTTAAATGCATTAGGGAAGATTTCTAAAATCAACAAGTAGATAGTCGACCAAGCGAACCCTAACAACAAGTAAATACAGATAGAGCCGATAATGTGATTGGGCGTCACCGTCTTTGCTTTCATTACCTGTTTGAGAGCGGAATAAATATGTGAGAACAGAAACACCGCCAATGCCGTTAACGTCACTATCGAAAGGTTATAGTCCTCCAAAAACGAGAATACCCCCGACACCGTAGCGGTTATCAATAGCAGACCATACCAAGAGCGATACAAGGCTCGCTCTTTATGTATTCCCACTATCGAAATAGCCAAAGTAATAATGATCAAAAACAGAATGGTCTTTTGACCTTGCGGATAAAACTGCTGCATCACCGCGCAACCAAAAAACAACACCAACAGTGCATAGAATAAGAAGTAGAAGTTGTCGTCTTTAGAGACTGGCTTCATCTATTTTTCCTCTGCCTCTGCTGGTTTTTTCTCAGTTTCTTCTTGGTTTTTCTCTTCAAGTCCAAGCCATGCCATCATCAGCTCATAGCTTAAACTCAGTATCACAGCACCAACAAACAGACCAACGATTCCTGACATCGCCATTCCGCCCAACGCACCCAGTAGAATAACCAACATTGGGATATGAGAGCCGCGGCTCAATAGCATCGGTTTCAAAATAGCGTCACTGCCACTGACCAAAATACACCACACTAAGAACAGGCTCGCCGCTAGCGTCGATTCAACACTGAACATGTAAATAATTGCAGGCAATAAAGCAAGAATCGGCGGAAGTTGAATAATTGCAATGAGCAGAACAGCTAATGCCCAAAACGCAGCCGCAGGAACGCCTGCAATCACTAAACCAATTGCTGACATAATGGATTGAATCACAGCAACACCTATCACACCCTGCACGACACTACGTACCGTTGATTTAGATAACTGTACCAACTCTTCACCTTTACCATCGGTTAGGCGAGCCACTAAGTGAGTGACCCCCGTTTGGCACTTATCGGCGTTACTCATAAATGCGCCAGCAATGATGGTAGAAATAATAAACTGAATAAACCCACCGCCGAGAGAGCCTAAAACAGAAGCAGCTTTCGTCGCAAACTGTTTCAGTTCGTCAGCATACTTTATGAACGTACCTTCAATATTATTGGAGGCAGCTACCAAGGTTGAATATACCTTCTCCCCAATGAATGGAATATCTTGTAAAGACTCTTTCGGTTTAGGCAATGACAATGTGCCATCTTGAAGCCCTGTCATCAGATCAGAAGCGCTGGTGTAGATACCAGAAGAAAGCGCCGCCAAAGGAATAAACAGAAGAATCACACCAATAAAGCTGAGTAATGCGCTGGCTTTTCCTTTCGACATTCCCGTCTTATTTGAAATCGCGACAGCAACTGGATAGAGCGCAGTCGCAATGATCGCCCCCCAAATAACCAATAGAATGAATGGGCGTAAAATCGCAAAACACCAGTAGACGAGCATAGCAATCGCTGCAATTTTGATGGCAGCGTCTATCGCCTGTTTTGAAAAATCGTCGGTTAACTTCATGAGACGTCCTTGTTAGACAAAATTAATGCTGATTTTGTAGAAACTTCCAATTCCGAGTTTCTAGGAATAAAGAGGCCAAAATCATATATATGCCAATTAGCAATAATTGGAATATGCGAATAAAAGTGTTGCTATCGATATCGCCGGAGCTCATCAATGTGCTACCGACAAGTACTAGCAAGGTACTAAATGCAGTGGCGAAAATCGGTGCTTTTTCGGGAACCGTATAGATCTTCTTAGCAATCACAATAGCGACCAAGCCTATGAATAAAGAGTAGAAGATAATATTCGGAACAATCGAAAGGATTGAAAAAGCCGCTATCGCAAGCAAGCCACCAATGCCATTACTGATCACTAGAAATGCACTTAATTTGAATGATTTTTCTGAAGTGATCATTAACGATAACAACGCAATAAACATCATGGTTAACAATGCTTCAGATATCTGAAAAATAAAGAAAAAGCACACAACGGGATAAGAGATAATCATCGCTAGGGAAGCCTATAACGTTGCATCACTAAAAAGCAAAACGCTTCCCGAAGGATCGGTTAAAAGCGTTTTGCGCTTTTTTGAGGGAGTGTTGACGTAGATGAGCTTAGAATGACGAGGTTACTTCTCCCTCGCCACGATTAAGACCATTTTTAGCTCGCTCTAAATTTAACCGCGAAAGATCTGTGCACCAAGAAGGCTCTCACGTGATCGTAAATCAGATTAAACACAAACGCGTAAATGGTAATAAAAATGGTCACGCCGATATCCATTAAGAATGCCTGCCAAATCCCCACATTAAGCAAGAAAGCCATCACTGGGATCGTCGCTATCAACAAGCCTGCTTCAAACAAAACCACATGGAATATTCTCAGCTTAAGTGAACGCTGAGATTTTTCACCCGTAAAGTAGCGATCAAAAATGCGGTTAAAACAGTAATTCCAAATCATAGCGATTGTAGCAACAACTATCATGGTTCCTGATAAGGCATTCACATCATGATCGGTAAATATCGCCAAGCCTATAATTGAAAGTGTTACGGCCAAAACTTCGAATAACACTGAGTGGAACACTCTTTCTAAAGTACTCATACATTCCTCTAAATAATCTAGTCTGTGTTGGATTAGCTCGGATTATGTCATCGGAAATAATAAGAGAAAGTTAACAGCCATCAGGATTAGTGATAGCCTGAGCATTATCATCCCATTTGGTATTGAGCGAGAGGTAACATGTACAGTTTTGAGCAATTAAAAGTCTTCGTCACCGTGTGTGAAAGTGGCTCTTTTTCTGCTGCAGCACGCAAGCTGAAACGCGCTCAGTCTGGTGTCAGCCAATCGATCGCCAACCTAGAAATAGCTATCGACCAAGAGCTGTTTAACCGCGAGAAAAACATCCCTGTTTTGACCAACACAGGTAAAGCCTTATTGCCTGTCGCTAAGTCGATTCTCGACCAACAAAAGTACTTCGACCAAAAAGTAGAATCGCTGACACAAGAAGATGAACACGAACTGATCATTGCCATTGATGAGAGCATCATAGATAAGAATTTCATTAAGATAATCAGCTCACTAGCCGATCAGTTTCCAATCACACACTTCGATATTATTACCACCTCAACCTTCGATGTTGAAGACTTAGTGAGACGTGGCAAAGCGCAGATAGGAATCATCTATGCGGATGGTGAACTTAAAGTGGATATGGACTTCTTCTTACTGGGCCAAGCACGTTTTCTTACGGTTAGCTCCGCCACTCACGAACTGAGCCAAATGCCCGTCGTTCAAGACTCAGACCTAAAGCGCTACCGCCAATGTGTGCATCGTAGTTCGAAGCAGCGCGAATTGTGGTTCACCTATGGCATCAGCTCCATGCTTTGGTATGCCAACAACCACAAAACGATCATCGATCTCGTTGAACAGAACGTAGGGTGGGCAAATGTGCCAGAAATGATGGTGATGGAAGGCATTCAGAAAGGTGACTTGGTTGCTCTGCCAGTGGCACACGAGCATGGCGGCTGGATAACCCCTGTCGGTTGCTTGGTGTCGCGTAGCCACATTAATGGACCAGTGCTAACCAGTCTGATTGAGAAATTAGAAGGGTATTCACTGCAATACAATCAATGGCAGGCAAACTAGCTCAACACTACATTGCAATATCGGTAGTGCGTTTCTCCGTACTACCGCATTTCTACACGTTTCACCGATAAATATCTTTGTCGTCTGGACAAAACACCCTAGTTGATGTCCCAAAGTGACCTAACTACACTGCGATCCCAACGGGTTTGTCTTTTCAAACGAATGCAGACAGACCCAAATCGCTCTTTAACACCACTGACCTAACTTCAAATCTCCCACATGAGTGTTTTGCATCGCAGCCACTGATGACAGCTTCAAATAGATCACTTTTTGAATTTAATTCACCCCAGTTTATGAGCGCTCTTTGAGTGCTTTTCTATATCTAAATGAACCTTTTGGAAAATTTGTCGTGAACGTTTTAAGAAATATTTGCCCTGAGAAAATGGGTAAAGAGCGTAACAAACGAGAGTATGATTTACGCGTACTTAATTGTGTCAGTGAAAGCGAATATGAATCGCGTATGGCTGTATGGAATAGCCTAGCGTTAACTGCTACTCCGTCTGCTTCGGAAACAAAAGGCTTCATCGATGAGTCTTTCAACAAGCTTCAGCAAGACCTGAAAGACGCTAGCCGTGAGTTATCGATTAACTACACCGACTTCATCGCAATGGCGCACGAAGAGATCAACTACATTAGGATTTTCGTTGCTGATAAAACTGCGCAATACGGCTGGTACGCTGCGATCGTTCTTATGATCATCGGCACCGTTGCTCTGTGTATCCAGTAAGTTAGACCACACCTTTTACTGGCTACTGCATCGAACGCTTTAATGCGATCTAACTAGAAAACAAATGACGAGTCTCATTTGTTTTCTAGTCTATTCCCCCCTTCACTCTCCCATTAGGGACAGCAAATCCTGCGTCGCTTGTTTCGGATCTTCTGCGTGACATATCGCAGACACCAATGCCAATCCATGAATGCCCGTTTCAGTCAGCTGTGGGATGTTCGATTCGTTAATACCGCCAATCCCAACAATTGGAAGCTTGGTCGTTTCTAACGCCATTTGAATGCCTTCGTAACCCCAGTGTTTCTTAAGATTTGTCTTGGTCGGTGTCGCAAACAGCGCACTAAGGCCAATGTAATCAATCGGCAAGCTATCGGCTTCTTGTAGCTGTTGCTCCGTCTCAATCGATAAACCAAGAATCTTATCCGCGCCAATCAGCTTGCGTGCTAACACGGCTGGCATATCCGATTGCCCCAAGTGCAAACCATCGGCATCAACGGCCAATGCCACATCGACTCGATCATTAATGATCAAGGGCACACCCGTTCCAGATAAAATCGATTTAACGGCTTCTGCACGCTCAATGAACGCTCTTACGTCCCCATGCTTTTCTCTTACTTGAACCATAGTGACGCCACCAGCTACCGCTTGCTCAACTACGAACTTAAGCGTTTCTAGATCTTGTTGGTCGTCTGTCACCAGATAAAGTTTATAAGGGTTCATCGCGTACCTTTGAAGTCGATTTTTAGAATTGGTTTTCTGCCATTTTACCGACAAATCACATCCTATGCATGGAAGTTAGCACTTAATTCCTTAAGTTAGGCGGGGGAATTCAAATACGCAACTCGTTGAAAGCATATCGGAAAACCTGATTTTTTTAACAAAAGCGTTACTTATTACACAAACTATTCGCTTTAGCATGCCCAGAATGCTGTTTTATGAAATACTCCCCTATGAAGGAATCAGGTCAATATAGGGATAGTTATGCGCCACCTTTCTATAGCGCTCAAGATCAAGCTGGGTTATGCCATCTGCTTGCTCTTTTTCGTCATTTCAGGCCTTGTGAGTTACAAAGGTATTCAAACCTTGTCGAACGGCTTTAGTCAATACAGTGAACTCAGCCACAAGGCGACATTGTCAGGCAACATTCAAGTGCACTTTCTTCAGATGCGTTTAGCCTCTGAACGTTACTTAGAGTCATTGGATGATCAATATGAAGCGAATTATCAATCGAGCAAACTTGCGATTGATGAACTGCTGAACAACTTAATCCAAACCACCACCAATACAGACAGCTTGTCGAGCCTGCAATTAGTGCAAGACAGCGTCGCAGCGTTTGATGCGGCTTATGGTTCAATGAAACAGAGCCAACTGCTCATTGAACAGTTAGTTAACGTGGAAATGGTCACACGAGAAACCAACGCACTAAAAGCTGCTCAGAGCTTGTTGTATGAGTCTTACAACAACAACGATCCAAACGCGAGCTTATACGCGGGTATGTTGATGGAGAACTTCCTCGCCGCCAAGATCACTGTGCTGAGTTACTCAAACAACAACGACCTCAAAACCTATGAAGCCGGTAAAGATATCTTTGAATACGCGTTGCCGGGTATCGAAGGCGACATTGAATCTCTCAAATCATCCCCTTACCAAAGCGAGTTGATTGAAGATTTCTCTAACCAGCGCGAAGCGTATGCAAAAGGCTTTGAGCAAGTTCATCAACAAATGATCGAGAACACGCAAAGAACGGCAACTCTTGCCTCGATTGGCGACAGCTTGGCAATCGCTGTGGCTGATGCTCAACGTATTCTGGAGCAGCAGAAACAAGCACTCACCCCTGTACTGCAGGCCAGTGAAAAACGTTCGATTCAGATCATCTTCTTGCTAACCGGTGTTGCGTTAGTTATTGGCATGACGAGTGCTGTGTTAGTGACTCGCTCTATTACCAAAGGCATCGCACAGGTTAAACAGATCACAAACGAGCTTTCTCAAGGCAACTTAAATGTTGAAGTGAACATCGAGAGCAAAAACGAGATAGGCGAACTGCTGACCAACATGGAGATCACCATTGAATCTCTGCGCGATATCGTTGGCCAAGTGAACCGCTCTAGTGTGCGTATAGGTGAGATGTCGGAATCGCTTAATCAAGTGACTAACACCAGCTCAGCTAACGCGACCCAGTTAAACAATGAGATGATCAATATCTCGTCAGCCGCCGATCAGTTGGCTTCTAGCACATCAGAAATTGCTGCAAGTGCTAACCACGCGTCTCAAGTTGCAAACCAAGCCACCGAGAATGTGGCGATGGGACTCAAAGAAGTAGACAAGACACTGCATGAAATTGGCAGCGCCGATGAAAGCATGCAGGTGAGTAGCCAGAAAGTGACTGACCTACACAAAGAGTCGATGAACATTGGTGCCATTCTTGAAGTAATCAAAGGCGTTTCTGAGCAAACTAACCTGTTGGCATTGAATGCGGCTATTGAAGCAGCGCGCGCAGGTGAACAAGGTCGCGGATTTGCTGTCGTAGCCGATGAAGTAAGAACGCTCGCTAAGCGCACCCAAGATTCTGCAAGCCAGATTGACGAACTCATCACCTCACTGCAACGTGGCGCTAAAGATGCGTTAGAGTCGATCAAAGAGAGCCACAGCACGGTTTCAGATGCTTCAACTCAGGCACAGCAAGCTTCTCAGAACTTACATGTGATCAACCAACACATTCAAGATCTGAACCAAGCAAATAGCCAGATCGCAGTATCCGTCGATGAGCAGGATTGCTTAACCAAATCACTGGGTGAAAATGCGCAAGGTGCTAATACCATCGCGCAGAGAAACCAAGAGTCGGTCAGCAGCATTTCAGGTGCAGCAAGTGACTTAACCGAAGTTGCTCATCACTTAGAAAACCAAGTGAATCGATTTAGAACCTAGCTAACTTTCTGTCTCTGTTATTCAAAGTCTCTGTTATTTAGAGCCTCGCTTATTGAAAATATAGCGAACACGGTTTATATAATAAGAAAGTCCCCAGCACATTCGTGTTGGGGGCTTTTTAGTGAACTAAATGCTTATAACCAGGTTGAGCTTACTGAATCTTCAAACGTTGAATCAGTGTCTCTTCATCTAGCTGATACAGCTCATCAAGTAAGTTCATTTGCAAGCTACCTGGGCCGCGTGAGTTCTCAGCGGCAATCTCACCAACCACGCCCAATACCGCCGCTGCAGCCAAACCACTTTCTTCACCAACAGCAGCAAATGCGCCCGTCAATGCCGTTAAGGTGCACCCCATGCCGGTTACATACGGCATCATTAGATGACCGTTGTTTAACGTCACAACACTGTCTTTGGTGACAACGTAATCTGTCTCGCCAGAAATCACCACATTCGCGCCGTATTCAGCCACTAAGCACTGTGCAGCGCCTAGTGCAGCATCACTGCTATCTAGCGCATCAACGCCTTTACTCTGCGCTTGCTCGCCCGCTAGTGCGATAATTTCAGACGCGTTACCACGAATAATCAACTTATCCGCTAAACGTGCAATTTCACGAGAAGTCTCGGTACGCAGCGTACTTGCGCCACAACCCACAGGGTCAAGAACCACCACTTTGTTGTTCGCATTCGCTTGTTCAACCGCGAAACGCATTCTTGGCGTCCAAACACTGTCTAACGTGCCAATGTTAATCACAAGCGCGCCCGAGAAAGACATCATCTCAGCCAGTTCTTGTTGTGAGTGCGCCATGATAGGTGAAGCGCCAATCGCCAATAACGCATTGGCCGTATTGTTCATCACGACGTAGTTGGTGATATTCACAACCAATGGTTTTTGCTCTCGTACTGCGCGCAACGATTGGATGATTTGTTCAGTTAGCATGGGTAAGTCCTTATTCGTTAGAAGTCGTTTTAAGCCGCTGCAGGTTGGCTAGCGACAAGGTTTAGCCGTGATTAGTCATTAAGAGCGTTCAGCCCTTGCTGCCAAAAAGCCACTTCCATACGCGTTGCGGTTTTGAAGATATGAACGATGTTTTGACCGCGCTCGCTGTTAATATCAATTTCAGCCAGTAGCTGATTGAAATATTCCGCGCCCGTTGCCACGCCAGACTGGAACTCTTCTCCGCCGTAAAGCTGTAACCAGCTCGCGTATGGGTTGCCTTCTAAAACAGTATCGCTGCTTTCTAATAGCGCTTTACCAATCACGGCATAACCAATTGAACACGGAGCCAATGCCGCATACAGATCGACAAGATCACCCGTCATTCCGGCATCTAGAACGTAGCGCGTGTAAGCGACTGTGCCGAAATCTTCAGGCTCGTTCTCTAAATCAGATTCCGTTAACCCCCACTCACCACAGTAAGTCACGTGGTGTGAAATTTCAGAATCTAGCAGTGCATGAACACTTGGCAGTGCACGGCGCATGTCAGCCAGCGTTTTCGCTTTGTAAATCGCCAACGCATAAGCACGGGCATACTGTTTCAAGAACAGAAAATCTTGCTTCAAGTAATGCAGAAAACACGGCTGAGCGAGTGTGCCGTTTGCCAGCGTTTTAACAAAATCATGCTCGGTGTAGTCTTGCCAATCTTGCTGACAGGCTTGGATTAAGTCTTGGTATTTCATGAGATTCCTTAGTCAAAAGTCGGTACGTAATCAGCGGCTTTTGGTAGTGATTTGATAATGCCTTTGTCGAACATGAACTGCGCGTAATCGTCGTAACGCTTCATATCTACTGCAGAAGGGCGAAGTGCGAAACGGGTTAGTGTGTCATTCCATGCGCGTTGGTTAAGCTCGTTGTTCAACGTATCTGGTGAATACGCCACAAACTCGCTCCATGACTCTTTTGGATGGTTCACGATGTAAGTCGTTGCTTGTTCCAATGCTTTGTTGAACGCTTTGATCGCTTCATCGTCGTGCTGCTTTGCGTTTGCCACAAAGATCAGCTCATCGTAAGCTGGCACACCGTGCTCTTCTGGGAAAAACGCTTTGGCTTTAAAGCCTTCAAGAGCTAACTGGTTAGTTTCGAAGTTACGTAAGCCACCCCAGATTGCGTCTACCTTGCCCGATGCCAATGAAGACGACAGTGCCCAACCGACATTGATGGTTTGCACGTCTGTAAACGCAACATTTTCTTGCGCTAGCATAGTGCCGATGGTCGCTTCTTCGTTACCCGCAATCGCAATACCGATCTTTTTGCCTTTCAGATCCGCTAGCGAATCGTTCTTGCCGTTATCTAAAACCATCAGCGTGTTCAGTGGTGTTGCGATAAGAGTTGATGCACGAACGAGAGGCAAGCCAGCTGCTACATCCATAGTTAGGCTTGGTTGGTAGGTTACGGCTAGATCGACTTTACCTGCTGCGACCAGTTTCGCTGGTGTGCTTGGGTCTGCAGGCTCTTGGATTTCAACGTCTAAGCCTTGCTCAGCAAAGTAACCACGCTCTTGAGCAATCACAATTGGGCCGTGGTTCGGGTTCACAAACCAATCCAACATCAGTGTCAGTTTCTTTTGTTCAGAATCCGCAAATGCATGGCCTGAAACCAATGAAGCAAGCAGTGCCACTGCACCTATCAATTTTGTATTTTTCACAGTTAACCTTTCCTTTTGAATATTCTTATTGTGTGTGTCGAGCTAATTTTTAACGAGGTGTTGTTTAGATAAATAGCCTTGAGCGAAGCTTTATTAAACAAAGAGTTATTGAGCGAACCATCACTGGTTCTCCCAAGGGATAGCTTTTTTAAGTAATTTGTCCGTGATGAAGTAGAGCGAGATTGAAAGCACCGCCAAGATAAACAAGGCCGCAAACATCTCATCGATGATCATGCGCGCGTTGGCTTGAAGCATTAAGTAACCTAGCCCTTCACTCGACCCCACCCACTCGCCGACGACTGCACCAATTGGGGCTATCACCACCGCCACACGAATACCAGACGCCAATGTTGGCAGTGCCGCAGGCAGTTGGATATGACGAAGCAATTGCCATTTAGATGCACCCATGGTCTTAGCAAGATCAAGGTAGCCTGTTGGTGTATTGCGTAAGCCGTCGTAACAACATGCGGTCACAGGGAAGAAGATAATGATCGCCGCCATCACCACTTTCGAAGCGATGCCATAACCAAGCCACAGCATCAATACTGGCGCGATCGCAAACACAGGGATCGCTTGGCTAGCGATTAAGATAGGCAACAACCAACGTTTCAGCGGTTCAAACATCAACATCTGTAGGGCGAAAAATAGCCCCATGGACAAGCCGAGCAATAGACCAAGTAAGATCTCTTGCGCAGTCACCCAAGTGTGCTTAAGTAACACATCGTAGCGTTCGATTAGCTTGATGAAGACTTCGGCGGGAGTCGGCAGAATGAAGCTCGGCATTTCGAAGATAACCACTACCATTTGCCATAAACCGAGAATCACAGCACCGCTGATAATTAATCGAGCAACAGGGTTCATCTGACGAGAACGTATAGTGCTAGCTGGTGTGTTAGCTGAACTTTCCTCCATTGAGTTTTCTATCTTGGAGCTATCAGTAACTTCGCTTCGCGTTAGATCATTCATAATCACGCTCCAACTGATCTAAGATCGCTTGTTGTAACTCAGCGCATTCACCATCTAACACTCGTGGTGTCGCCGTGTTAGGCACAGACAAAGACTGAGCATTCGCAGGTGTGCCTTGCAACACATACAAGTTGTCCGCCAAACGCACCGCTTCTTGTGGATCATGAGTAATCAACACAACGGTTTTATCTCTTAACAGTTCACACGCTAAACTTTGCAGCTTATGTCTTGTTACCGCATCCAGCGCAGAGAACGGCTCATCCATCAGCACCACTGGCTTGTCTTGCATTAAGGTTCGAGCCAAAGCAACACGTTGACGCATGCCTCCAGACAACTGATCCGGCATCGCATTCGCATAATCAGCTAAACCAACTTCAGCTAACAACTCGTGTGCTTGATTGGTTTGCCGTGCTTTATCAGAAGCTGGATTTTGAAAACGATGACTCAGGCAAACATTGTCGATGACCGATAGCCACGGCAATAACAAATCTTGCTGCGCCATGTAAGCGATGCGATCCGTTAAAGGCAATTCATCAGAGGTTGCCAATGTGCCCTGCCACTCCACCTTGTCGTCCAGCAACCCTGCCAGATAACGCAATACCGTGGTTTTTCCGCAGCCACTTCGACCCAGCAATACTGTCCACTTACCTGCGTTTAAGCTAAGCGACAACCCAGACAAGGTCGCGTACTCGCTGTCGTTATAACGTAAGGAGGCATTGCTGAGCTGAACACCAACGGTATTAACGGACATTACCGTGTCCAGCGAAGAAGTGATTTACAGGGCCATGACCTTGACCGATTTGCAACTCATCAGCATGAGCAATCGCGCGAGAAATGTATTGTTTGCCTAGGTCCACAGCCTCTGCCAGCGTGTTGCCCTGAGCTAAGAAAGAAGCAATAGCAGATGAAAGCGTACAACCCGTACCGTGGGTGTTTTTGGTAGGAAAACGCTTTGCGCTAATCAGAGCAGACGTGGTTGGCAGAATCAGTAAGTCGTTACTGTTCTCATCTTTCTCTAAATGGCCGCCTTTTAGGAGTACCGCTTTGGCACCCAAAGCACGCAGGTCTTCAATCATGCCCTGCATTTCAGCTTCGCTTTCAGGTACCGGTTTACCCGTAAGTGCTGCGCCTTCTGGCAAGTTCGGGGTAATGATATCTGCCAACGGAATCAGCTCTTGCTTTAGCGTAGTAATGGCAGCGTTTTCTAAAAGAAGGTCACCACTGGTTGCAACCATTACAGGATCAATCACTAAGTGCTTAGGCTGGTATTGCTTAATTTTGTCCACAACGACTTTAATGATTTGCGCATCAGCCAACATGCCGACTTTTACTGCCACGATATTGAGGTCAGTAAAAACCGCATCTAATTGGCTAGCGACATGGTCGAGTGGAATAGGGAAAATGGCTGACACACCTTGAGTGTTCTGGGAAGTGATCGCGGTAATCACAGAACAAGCAAAACTACCGGTAGCAGACATGGCTTTAATATCAGCTTGGATACCGGCACCGCCGCCACTGTCAGAACCCGCGATGGTTAAAACAATCGGAGTATTCGTGCGAATCGTGTCTTCAGCAGAGTGCTGCTGTGTTGAGGATTTTGTAGTTGAGGCTTTTGGCGTTAAATCTTTTGAAATAGAACTGTGTGTCATTGTCGCTCCTACTATCTTACAAGACGTAGGAGAACGAACACTGATCGAAGGAGAAGTCGCATTAGGCTCATGAAAGCTTTCATGGGTGCAGACGTAGATCGAGTGCTTATAGTTCCCTACGCCAGTATTAACTGAATCAGGTTCAACGGGTCTCGATTAACGATCTCAGCAAACACCAAATAAGGTATATGCCCCCCGACTATTGATAGCGATAGTAACAGCACTCTCACAACTGAGATACTGATTTTATTCAATTATAAGAATTATTCATCAATGAAATTCACTGAAGGCTGTGCTCTGAACACAGAAAAACAACGTAGGGCTGCTGGCTCCATTAAACATTACGGCCTCCAAATAAGAGGCCGTATTTATTCGAATGCTTAATCACGTTAAAGATTTAAAACGATACTTGGCTGTTCTGACCAATCAATACCTGAACACTATTTTCAACAGCATAGATATCAAAACCATCAGCAACCGGATCAGCATTGTCTTCATCACTGTCATGCTGTGCGGTACAGGTATAGCCTAAAGAGTAAGTCCCTGGATCAATGAAGCCCAG
This sequence comes from Vibrio sp. 10N.261.46.E11, assembly GCF_041472735.1. Classification (NCBI taxonomy): domain Bacteria; kingdom Pseudomonadati; phylum Pseudomonadota; class Gammaproteobacteria; order Vibrionales; family Vibrionaceae; genus Vibrio; species Vibrio sp. 10N.261.46.E11. The sequence goes on along the minus strand of NZ_JBFRQW010000032.1, from coordinate 4,488 downwards.
AGAAAACTCATAGTTGGTCTGCGCTTTATTCAATGTCACTGACGCTGAAGTGATCGGTTTTTTCTCCGCTGTACCACCAATTGGTGCCATGTCAGCTTTAACGATGTCACCTTCATACAAATAAACCGATTGAACGAAGGTATTGTCATTTGTCGGGTTACAAGCTCCAAAAGTTGTTGTCGCTACAGTACCTTCAATGTTTCCTGTCTCAACCTTATTGATAAGGCTCACAGACGTCCTTTGAATGGTGTAATCAGGGAGACTTGAACTGTTCTTTAATCCGCGTCGAAGATCGTACTCAACAACAAAATCGTTACTCTGTTGGTTCACATTGAATGAGTTGTTAAAATACAGCACACCAGCGTTATCTTCTTTACCCACACCTTGCGGGCACGCGCCATTACCTTTCACCGTTAACTGACGGTTCGTATCATCGTTTTCTATAACGTAAGAAGGTGTTGTTGGGTGGTCACCATCATGAGCAAACACACACAACTTATAACTGCCTACCGGGATGACCTCATTTTTAATCAAAGGAAGCGCCTCGCTGCCTTGGTAATCCAATAAATTAATACTGAGTGGAATAGGGTCTTCACCGTCTGGCAAAGGATCACCGTTTTTGTCAACGTAGTTACCATTGTCATCCGTTTTATACACGTCATAAACTAGTGGCGAACCTCCCCCTTGAGGAAGTAAAGCCACCTTGCTGAATGTCACCGTCACATCTTTAACATCATCGACGGGCGCATCACTCACACTCAAGGTAATGGGTGTCGTACTGCTTGATGATCCTGAGTCTCCGCCACAACCAACAAGCCCTGCCAGCACAAGGCTCGCTAAAGCCGTTTCCTTTAAATATTTCATAACTCATTTCCTATAAAATCACTGCTCAATAAAGGGCTTATTTGAGTGCCCTCTTATTCTTTTTCTTGTTGTGACCCATAAATAAACAGCGCTATTGTTTAATGTTTATGTCCCTACGATTCAGGGCGTTCCTCATCCAAAAGCACTGTTCATCAAGGTGCACATATCAAGTCGCACATAGGTTAATTAAGTCTAGTAGGCAAATTGTCAGTAGCAACGCATATTTGGCAAAGGTGCTGTCAATTGTGTTGAAATGGTCGGTATGCATAGGGTCGGAGAGGATGATTTTAAACAACTTGATCAAAGTGAATAATCGCCACCAAGATCAAAAAAGGCCGTTAAGACAGCCTATTGCTGAACTTAAACGACCTTTTCATTGAATTTTGATTAAGCTAAGACGATATCAGCTCAGTCAAACTCACTTATTTTTGAAGTTGCTCTTTAGCGGCTTCAACCTTAGAAAAATCTAGGCCAAGCTCTTCAACTGCTTCTTTGATTAGCGCAGGGTTTTGCATTACCTGACCCATCAGCATTTGAAGCTTATCTTGTGGTAAACCAAGTTGGCTGATTGTCGCCATTGCTGCAAGAGGGTTTTCGGTCAACGTCTTGAATAGCTCGCTGATCTGCTCGTCGCTAATATTGTTCTCTTTCAACATCGCTAAAATCGGGTTCATTTTTTTGCCTTTGAAACACTAAATTAAGTAGGAGCACAGCATACCATCTAGCTGTGCTCGATTGTACTAGCAACTTATATTTTGCCAGCTGTGAAGTAACCCTAAGCCTAGCGAGACTCTAATGGGTAAGAACGGTAGCTCCACATGCCATAGGTTCTAAGCGCATCGCGGTAGATGCCTAGAAGCTCACCACTGCTCGCTTTCTTAAGATCTTCTAGCGGCTTATCTGGGTAAGAAACGGTATCGAAGGTAATACCCTGAGGACCCGTTTGCCAGCTAGCGATCTCAAACAGAGTTTGACCACGACGAACATGGCTTGCCGAGCTAATAATGGTCGCATGTTTAATATCATGACGAGCAAGAGCATAGCTACTGAACAAGGCATTACCTACCGTGCTGGTCGCGTAGTTCTCTTCAATGATGCGATCTTTGCTTACCCCTTTATCGATAAGCCAATCCGCCATTAACTTGCCTTCAGTCTTATGGTTCTTCGGCACGCCACCCGTTAACACGATCATCGCATCTGGGTTCGCTTTCGACATTGCTAATGTTGTTTCAAGACGTTCAATCAAGATTTCATGCATAGAGCCATCTGGGTTAAGCGCGTAGCCTAAAGTGACGATGGCACCGTGGTCGCTCAACAGCCCCTTATCCGCAGACTCTTTAAGAGGAGTTTCTAACACGCGGTCGACCGTAGCAAAAATGCGTTTAATATCTTCTGCCTTACCTTTATTCAGGCTCTCTAGCTTCTCCATGTGCTTGTTGGATTCACTTTCATTGCCTTCAAAACGCAGCCAAACCGCAAGGTAAGCATGAAGATCGACATCGTCTGGCGCAACCGTCAGTGCTTGTTCAAACAACTCAATAGCGCGCTCTGCGTTCTTGTTGTAGATCTGAGCATTCGCCGCCGAGATCAACAAATCAGTACGGTAAGGTTCTAGCTGGTACGCTTCTAACAATCGGTTAGTCACAATTTCCATGTTGCTTGGCATTTTGGCCGTGAAGCCCGCGTGTGAAATTCTTGCCGGAGACTTAAACGCCTGCAACGCATCAAGAAGTAGTTGGTCGACAACTTGTCGCTCAGTCACCAACTGCGCGTAATCCGCTGAAGCTTGTACTGCGCCATCGTTAGCGGCAAAAGAATAAGGTGTTGCGCCAAAAGCAAGCATGCCACCAAGAGCGAGCGCGATAATGTTCTTTTTCATGGAAAAATCCTGTGTCGTTAAGTGTTCAAATCAGATTTGCTCCCCAATGTAAGCCCCCAAGATTAAAAAACCGTGAACCACACCAGAATCTCCGAGGTTAATATTCATTTGTTGCATAAGGTGTGGCAACAGATCACGATTTTGAACTTACCAATAAGCCTGCGCATCGAGATAATTTTGGTTTAAAGGGGAATTCACCGATCATTTTGGAATATCTAACTGAGGATTCCATACGCCCTATTCCACCGAAAACCACCCTTCACAAACCCGAACTCCGTAGAAAACAACACGCCCAAACAGCAACTTTAAGCTCATTTTTCAACAACTTAAAATTCAACACACTGAATCATTCGATTCCATTCTCGCTCTAATAACGAAGTTTTAAGCGCATAGATTTAAAACACGCATCAACCGGTTTTCAAATAAATTAAAATCAATTATTGAACGATCGTTCAAGAGGTGCTTTAATGAATTATCAATACAAGGAGTTACCCCATGCTTAAGTTCTATTTTCACCAAACACCCAACCCAATGAAGATCGCTCTGTTTCTAGAAGAGACAGGCCTAGATTTTGAACTCGTTCCTGTTGATACCTTAAAGGGCGAGCAACACACGCCGGAATATCGTTTGATTAACCCGAACGGTAAAACACCAGCCATTGAAGACGATGGACAGCGCGTGTTCGATTCTAACGCTATCCTTTTGTACCTATCAGAGAAGACTGGCGAGCTTGGGGGACAACCAGAAGACAGAGCTGAACTGCTCTCTTGGATGATGTTTATCGCCAGCGGCCTTGGCCCTTATTCAGGTCAATCGGTACACTTCCGTCATGCTGCGCCAGCAGGTCTAGACTACGCTGTGAACCGTTACCTACGTGAAGCACAACGTCACTACGAAGTGTTAGAGAAGCACCTGGAAGGTCGTGAGTTTTTCGTCGGAAATGAGTACACCATTGTCGATGTCGCTGCATGGGGTTGGATTGATAAAGCACCTTTCGTACTTGGTGAAGAAGGCTTAGAACCTTACCCGAACTTGAAGCGTTGGTTTAACGCAATCAACACCCGCCCTGCTGCACTGCGCGCTCGCGAGATTGGTAAAGGCATTGAATTTAAAACCGAACGTGATGAAGAAGCGAAACGAGCACTGTTTCCTTCGAGTTATGCGAAGTAGCTGAAGTAAAGTTTGATAATAAGGCTCGGTAGTTACCTACTGAGCCTTATCATTATGAAGTTGTTAGTGGACTAAAAAATCCACCTAAAAAATATTCAATAAAATATACGTTACGTACACTTACTATTAGAGATCTTATACTTAAACAATAACCCTTAAATAATTAAATATAGCTAATTATAAGTTTGAATCTTTACAATAACTTCTGAGCCGTATTTATTACACAAAGAATTGATGAATTCTGGTTCAATAGAAGAACAAAATGATAAGTAGCCCTGAAGATAAAATTTATCTTTTTCATCTAGGGTATCCCAATTAAAAACCATTGTTCTAACTTTTCTTTTATTACATCGCCCGACAGAAACTTTCCCATCATTAGTTAGTATTAAGCCTGTCACACTCATTCTATTTCTTTTAGATGAATGGTACGTTTTATTTACATTAATCTTTAACTGTCCTGGTTCTTCTAATTCTGAAACAATTTTAAAAACTTCTTTTTGTATTTTCCTTAATACATTAGGTTTTGACGTGGAAAAGAACAGATCATCAGCATACCCAGGGTGAGCGCATGAGTG